>NZ_JAMYLA010000010.1:0-152263 GCF_040317725.1 Mesorhizobium sp. M1396
CCCGCTCCTTCGTTTAAAACCACAGCGGGCCCCGGCCCGGGGGGGGGCCGGGCCGCGGCGCCCCCCCCCCCCGCCCCTCCCCCGCGGGCCCGCGCCGCCCAAGGCCGGAGGCGATTGTTGCGCCGCCTATGCCGGAGCCGATGATGACGATGTCCGGATTTGTCATGGCCGTCAGCGAATGCGGCTCTCGGTCGCCGGATCGAAGAACACAGCCTTTGTCAGGTTGAAGGCGAGCGGCGTGTTGGTGCCCGGCTGGATGTTGGCGTCGGCACGCAGCCGCGCCACCACGCCCTTGCCTCCGAGATTGGTGACGGCGAAGGTGTCGGAGCCTGCCGGTTCGATGACCTCGATGTGACAGTCGGCGGTGGCGATGTTCGACGCATTGCGCTCGGCGCCTTCCGGGTCGGTCAGCGCTTCAGGGCGGACGCCGAAGATGATCGGCTTGCCCTGGAACGCCGACAGGCCCGCCGGTGCATTGGCCATCGGCAGGTTGATCGGCTCGCGCGCCTCGCGCTGGAGCACGACGGACAGCGCGTCGCCATTGGTGCCGATGGTCGCCGGGATCAGGTTCATCGCCGGCGAGCCCATGAAATCGGCGACGAAGAGATTGGTCGGGTTGTTGTAGATTTCGGCCGGAGTGCCGAACTGCTGTACCTCGCCGTCGCGCATGACGGCGATCTTGGTCGCCAGCGTCATCGCCTCGATCTGGTCGTGGGTGACGTAGACGATGGTGGTGCCGGTGGTGGCGTGCAGGCGCTTGATCTCGATGCGCATATCGACGCGCAGCTTGGCGTCGAGGTTGGACAAAGGTTCATCGAACAGGAACAGTTTGGGGTCGCGCACCAGGGCCCGGCCCATTGCGACTCGCTGGCGCTGGCCGCCCGAAAGTTGGCTCGGCTTGCGCTGCAGCAGGTGACCGATCTGCAGCACCTTGGCCACCTTGTCGATCGCCTTCTGGCGCTCCGCCGCCGGCACGCCGCGCATCTCCATGCCAAAGGAGATGTTTCCCGCCACCGTCATGTTCGGGTAGAGCGCGTAACTCTGGAACACCATGGCAATGTCGCGCTTGGAGGGATGCAGATCGTTGATCTGGCGGCCGTCGACGCGGATTTCGCCCGACGTGATCGTCTCCAGCCCGGCGATGGTGTTGAGCAAAGTGGATTTTCCGCAGCCGGACGGGCCGACCAGCACCAGGAAGCCGCCTTTCTCGAGTTCGACATCGATCCCTTTCAGAATCTCGACCTGGCCGAAGCGCTTTCTCAGACCATCAATTTCCAGAAAAGCCATCAGATTATCCTTTGACGGCGCCAGCCATGAGACCGCGCACGAAGTAGCGGCCGGCGAGCACATAGACGAGAAGGGTTGGCAGTGCCGCGATCATCGCGGCGGCCATATTGACGTTGTATTCGACAACGCCGGTCGAGGTATTGACGACATTGTTGAGCGCCACCGTCATCGGCATCGAGTCGCCGGTGCCGGCGTAAGCCGAGGCGAACAGGAAGTCGTTCCAGATGTTGGTGAACTGGTAGATCACCGTGACGACGAAGATCGGCATCGAGTTCGGCAGCATGATGCGGCGGAAGATCTGGAAGAACGAAGCGCCGTCCACCTGTGCCGCCTTGACCAGTTCGGTCGGGAACGCCTCGTAGTAATTGCGGAAGAACAGCGTGGTGAAGCCGATGCCGTAGACGACGTGGACGAAGACGAGGTTGACCGTCGGGTTGCCGAGGCCGAAGCTTGTTCCGACCGAATTCCGCAGCGTGACGCCGAAGCGGCCGAGGCTGCCCAGGATGGTTGCCATCGGCAACAGCACCGACTGGAACGGAATGAAGCAGGCGAACAGCATCAGTCCGAACACCAGCGTCGCGCCACGGAAGCGCCATTTGGTCAGCACGTAACCGTTGAGGGCGCCGAGCATCGTCGAGATCAGCACGGCCGGAACCACCATCTTGATGGAGTTCCAGAAATAGCCCTTGATGCCGGCGCAGGTGAGGCCGACGCAGGTCTCCCCCCAGGCCTTGAGCCATGGATCGAAGGTCGGCGCCTGGGGCAATGCCAGCATGTTGCCGTTCTGAATCTCGTCCATGGTCTTGAACGAGGTGACCAGCATGACGAACAGCGGCATCAGGTAGAACAGCGCAAACAGCGCCAGCAGTCCGTAAATGACGATGCGGTTGACGATCTTGACGTTGACGACGCCTGAAGCCTGACGGGCGGGAGTGGTGACGGCGCTCATCGCGGCTTCTCCCTGAGTTCCGAATAGAGATAGGGCACGATGATGGCGACGATGGTCATCAGCATGATCACGGCACTGGCCGAGCCGACGGCCATTTCGTTGCGCTTGAACGTGTACTCGTACATGAAATTGGAGGGCAGCCAGGCCGAGCCGCCCGGTCCGCCGCTGGTCAGAGCCACGACCAGATCGTAGGATTTGATGGCGAGGTGTGCGAGGACGATGAAGGCCGACAGGAAGATCGGCCGCAGCAGCGGAATGACGATACGGCGGTAGAGCTGGAAGGTGGTGGCGCCATCGATCTGCGCCGCCTTCATGATCTCGCCGTCGATGCCGCGCAGGCCTGCCAGGAACATCGCCATGATGAAGCCGGAGGCCTGCCAGACGCCGGCGATGACCACCGTGTAGATGACGAAATCCTTGTTCTTGATCCAGTCGAAATGGAAGCTCGTCCAGCCCCACTGATGCAAGGTCTGCTCGAGGCCGAGGCCGGGGTCGAGGAACCATTTCCAGGCAACGCCGGTGACGATGAAGGACAGCGCCATCGGGTAGAGATAGATCGGCCTCAACACGCCTTCGCCGCGGATCTTCTGGTCGAGCAGGATGGCCAGGAACAGGCCGAGCGCCAGGCAGATGAAGATGTAGAGAAAGCCGAAAATGCCCATGTTGGTGATCGACGTGTACCAACTCGATGGCGGGTCGGTGTCGAAGGTCCAGCCCCACAGCCGCTGATAGGCGCGCGGGCCGGTGATGACATAGGACGGGAAGGTCTTGGAATTGGTGAAGGACAGATAGATCGTCCACAGGATGAAGCCGTAGACGAAGACGATGGTGATGGCGAAGCTCGGCGCCAGCACGATCTTCGGCAGCGCGTCCTGCAGGCGCGAGCGCACCGAGGCGCGCGGGCGCGCGTGCTCCGGCGTCAGCTTGATCTGGCTTGTCGCTACCGTGCTCATGAGGCTCCTCCCGTCGACGCGCGGCCATCCAGCTTCGCGAATCGGAGCCTTCCCCGCCGGAACGGGGAAGGCGTTTTTGTGTGTGGCGCTTACTTGGCGTCGTCGATGGCCTTGACCAGTTCGGTCACGGCCTCGTCCGAGGTCTTGATCTGACCATGGACGAACTTGGAGACGACGTCCTTGTAGGCATTGGCGACCGCCGGAGGCGCGCCATAGCCCTGGGCCAGCGAGCCGAACAGCGTGCCGCCCTCGTTGGCTGCCTTCAGGTCGGCGATGCCCTTCTTGCCGCAAGCGTCGAAGTCGGTGTCCGGAACGTCGGTACGAGCCGGAACCGAACCCTTGACGACGTTGAAAGCCGACTGGAAGCTCTTCGACAGGGTGGCTGTGGCCAATGCGATCTGGGCGGCCTTGCGGTCGTCCGGAACGTTGAACATGCCGAACATATCGGAGTTGTAGACCACCGAGCCTTCGGTGCCCGGGAAGCGATAGCACAGGAAGTCCGTGCCCGGCGTTTTCTTGGCGGCGTTAAACTCGCCCTTGGCCCAGTCGCCCATGACCTGCACAAGGGCATCGCCCTTGATGACCATGGCGGTGGCAAGGTTCCAGTCGCGGCCGGAGAAGTTCGGGTCGACATAGGTGACGAGCTTGGCCAGGTTGTCGAACGACTTCTTCATCGTGTCGGACTTCAGGGACTCGTCATCGAGGTCGTTGAAGGCCTTCTTGTAGAACTCAGGTCCGCCGGTCGACAGCACGACCGAGTCGAACATGGTGGCTTCCTGCCAGTTCTGGCCGCCGAGAGCGAGCGGGATCACGCCTGCCGCCTTGGCCTTGTCGAGCAGGGCAACGAAGTCGTCGAAGGTCTTCGGCTCGGTGCCGCCGATCTTGTCCATGACGGCCTTGTTGATCCACAGCCAGTTGACCGAGTGGACGTTGACCGGAGCCGCGACCCACTTGCCTTCATAGACCGAGAACTTCTGCAGGGCGGCCGGAACGGACTTGTCCCAGCCTTCCTTCTTCGCCGTCTCGGTCAGGTCGCCCATGACGCCGGCCGCCGCATAGTCGAGCACGGTGTAGCCGAGCATCTGCGAGGCGGTCGGGTAATTGCCGGCCGCGACCATTGCCTTCAGCGCGGTCATGGCAGCGTCACCGCCACCGCCGGCCACCGGCACGTCCTTCCAGGCGTAACCTTCCTTGGCCAGGTCGCCCTTGAGCACGTTGAGAGCAGCCGCTTCGCCGCCCGACGTCCACCAATGCAGCATCTGGACTTCCTTGACGTCCTCGGCATGAGCCGCGAAAGCCAGACCCGATGCGAGAGCCGTTCCGATAAGCAGTTTGCGCAACATGTACTTCCTCCCTTGTTGCATTACACGACCGGTGGAAGCCCACCGGGTTCTTCTCAACTCAGCCGACCCACCATCCGGTGCGTTGGCCGCGATGAAACTGGATTGTCTTTTCTTCGGTATAATCCTCAACGGCGCGTTTGCCGAGTTCGCGTCCGAGACCGGACTGCTTGTAGCCTCCGAAAGGCAGCTCGGGATAACCTTCCATGAATGTGTTCACCCAAACGGTCCCCGAACGCACCCCACGCGCCACCGACATGCAAGTGTCGATGCTGGCGCTCCACACGCCCGCCGACAAACCATAGGGCGTGTTGTTGGCGATGTGCAACGCCTTTTCAATCGATTCAAAAGTCAGCACCGAGAGCACCGGTCCGAACACTTCCTCGCGCGCTATGGCCATATCCTCGGTGACGCCGCGGATGATGGTGGGATCGAGGTATTGGCCGGCATTGGAGGCCAACTGCTTGCCACCGCTGTAGACGCTGCTGCCTTCGTTGGCAGCTGCCGCCACGTAATCCGCCACCTTGGTCAAATGGTCGGATGAGATCATCGCGCCGACCTTGGTCTGGTCGTCGAGCGGATCGCCGACCGTCACCCTGGCCGTGAGCGCCTTGACAGCGCTGAGAAAATCGTCGGCGATCGCCTCGTGCACGATCAGCCGGCTGCCGGCATTGCAGCATTCGCCGGCGTTGAAGAAGCCGCCGAACACCGCCGCGTCGGCGGCCGCATCAAGGTCGGCGTCGGGGAAGACGATCTGGCCGTTCTTGCCGCCGAGCTCCATCGAAACTTTCTTCAGCGACTGCGCGGCCGAGGCCATCATCATCTTGCCGATGCGGGTGGAGCCGGTGAACGACACCATCTCGACCAGGGGATGGCTGACCATCGGCGCACCGACATCAGCGCCGAGGCCGGCGAGAATGTTGACCGCGCCGGCGGGCAGGCCGGCCTGCATCAGGATATCGCCGAGCACAAAGGTCGAGGCCGAGGTCATCTCACTCGGCTTGACCACCGCCGTGCAGCCGGCGGCGAGCGCGAACGGCAGCTTCTGGCTGACGATCAGGAAGGGGAAATTCCACGGTGTGATGATCGAGACAACGCCGATCGGTTCACGCAGCACGACACCCAGCATGGCATCGCCGAGATTGGCGTAGGATTCGCCGTGCAGCGTGCGGGCGAGCGATGCGGCATAGCGCCAGATGTCGACGGCGCCGCCGATCTCGCCGCGCGCCTGGGCGATCGGCTTGCCCGATTCCAGCGCGTCGAGCCGGGCGATCTCTTCCAGCCGCGCCTCGATCAGGTCGGCCGCCTTGAGCAGGATCGCGGCACGTTCAGCAGCCGTCATGCGCGGCCATGGGCCCGTTTCGAAAGCTTTGTGCGCAGCCTGCACCGCGGCTTCCACTTCGCCCTCGCCGGCTTGTGCATAGTGCGAGACGGTGAAGCCGTGGCCGGGGCTCTGGCGCGCAATCGTGCGGCCGTCGCGGGCATCGATATGCTTGCCGTCGATCAGCAGCCTGTAGGCTTTCGGCGCCGCGGACGCCTCGGCCGGCATGGAAATCTTGAGGGGTGCGTTCATGTGTTTCCTCTAGGATCTCGAAAAGGCCGGCTTCTGCTTGGCCTTGAAAGCACCGACGCCGGCCTTGAGATCGCCCGTCATGGCGATTAAGCCACTGGCCAGCGCTTCAGTGGCGGCGGCACTTTCCTCGCCTTCGGCGACAGCGATCATCAATTTGGCGGCTTCCGTCGCCAGCGGACCGCGCTCGGCGATCTTTTCGGCCCATGCCTTGGCTTCGTCGTGCGCCTCGCCGGTCTCGACCACCCGGTCGACCACACCCAGGGCCAGTGCTTCAGGCGCGAGAAGGATCTCGCCGCCCAGCGCCATGCGGCGCACCGCCTGCGCACCGAAGCGGCGCACGGCGCGCTGCGTGCCGGACCAGCCGGGAACAACGCCGATCGAGGTTTCGGGAAAGCCCAATTTCACATGTGTTTCCGCGACGCGGAAATCACAAGCCACAGCCAGTTCCAGCCCGCCGCCCAGCGCATGGCCGGACAGAACGGCGATGGTCGGTTGCCTGAGCCGCGCCAGCCTGTCGAAGACGCGATGGCCATAGCGCACCCATTGCACCTGGAAGTCGGCGGCACTCATCCGCGCCCAGGCCTCGACATCGCCGCCGGCGCAAAAGCCCTTGCCTTCGCCGCGCAGCAGCACGACGCGAACGCCTTCCGCCATCTCGGCCGCATCGAGCGCCGTCTCCAGCGCCCGCAGCATCGGGATGTCAAGCGCGTTGAATTTCTCCGGCCGGCGCAAAGTGACGATGCCGATGGCGCCATCCTGCTCGAAGGTGACGAGACGCTCAGCCATGCGCGCCTCCGAGCGAGGCGGCGCCATTCAGCGACAGGCCCATCGGCTGGTCCAGGTAGAGCGCGCTCGGTGTCGTCTTGAGGTCCTTGGCAATGCCTAGCGGAAATTCGGCCTGCGCCAGCACATCGCGCTGCAGATCGATGCCGGGTGCGAGTTCGGTTACCACCAGCCCCTCCGGCGTCAGCTTCATCACGCAGCGCTCTGTGACGTAGGTGATGTCCTGTCCCTGCGCGACCGCGCGCTTGCCCGAGAACGAGATGTGCTCGACCTCCGCGACCACCTTCTTGACCTTGCCCTCCGCGTCGATGCGGATGCCGCCATCGGCCAGTGACAGCTTGGCCCCGGCATTGAAGAAACCGGAGAAGACGATCTTCTTCGCCCGCGCGGTGATGTCGACAAAGCCGCCGGCACCGGCGGTGACGTGCGGCCTTGCCGAAAGCTTTGACACATTGACCGAGCCGTGGCGGTCGATCTGCAGGAAGGACAGCAGTGACGCATCGAAGCCGCCGGCCTGGAAGTAGATGAACTGGTGCGGCGAGGGCATGAAGGCGTCGGCGTTCGATGAGCAGCCGAATTTGAAGTCGAGCAGCGGCACGCCGCCGACCGCGCCCTGTTCGATCACCCAGGTGACCTTGCCGTGCTGGCCTTCCTCGAGAAGGATGCGCGGCACATTGGCGGAGATGCCGAAGCCGATGTTGACGGCCATGCCGTCGCGCAACTCCATGGCGACGCGGCGCGCGATCACCTTCTGGACGTTCATCTCTGGCGTGCGGAAGCTCGACAGCGGCCGGAAGATCTCGCCCGAGATGGCCGGGTCGTAGGGCGTCAGCGTCGTCTGCAACTGGTCGGGCGCGACCACGATATGGTCGACCAGCACGCCGGGAACGCGTACATCATGCGGCTTCAGTGTGCCGTTTTCGACGACGCGTTTGACCTGAGCAATGACGACGCCGCCATTGTTGCGGGCGGCGAGCGCCTGTTCCAGCCCGCCGAGATAGGCGCCCTCATGCTCGTAAGTGAGGTTGCCGCGCTCGTCGGCGGTGGTGGCGCGGATGATCGAGACATCAGGCACGATCGAGCGGAAATAGAGCCATTCCTCGCCATCGAACTGCTGCACCGAAACGATCGGCTCGCTGGCGGCGGCGTTCATGGCGCAGCCCTGGTGTCGGGGGTCGGCGAAGGTGTCGAGACCGACCTTGGTCAGCACGCCCGGCCGCTTGGCGGCGGCTTCGCGGTGCATGTCGAACAGGATGCCGGACGGCACGTTGTAGGCGGCGACCGAATTGTCGCCGATCATCTTCCAGATCTGCGGCGGTTCGGAAGAGGAGGGGCCGGACGGATAGGAGCCGCACAAAGTCCGCTTCAGCAGGCCGGGTTTGGCAAGATGGTCGATACCCCTAATGCCATACATGTCGCCGGCGGCGATAGGATGCAGTGTGGTGATGTTCTTCGGATGGCCTTCCCCATCGAAGCGCTCGCCGATGGCGGCCAGCACGGCGTCCGGGCAGCCGAGGCCGCTGGATGAGGACACGGACACGACCATGTCGTCCTTGATCAGGCCGGCGGCTTCAGCTGCGGAAACGACCTTGCTCAATTCATGCTCCCGAGTTTCGGGTCGATCTTGACGGACTTGCCGGAACTGGCAGATTGCAGCGCTGCTTCGGCAGCGGTCAGCGACCAAATGCCGTCCTCGCCGGTGGCGGAGGGCTGACCCTCGCCACGGATCGCGGTGTGGAACTGGCGCACGGAGCGCGCATAAAGATCCTCGCGGTCGAAGCTCAATTCCTCTTCGCCTGCCGCGGTGCGAAGCATCACCGAGCCGACCGGCCTCTGTGTCATCACATTGCCGGCAATCAGCGAGCCTTCCGAGCCATGCACCTCGAAGCCGGTGCCGGCGAACTTGGTGGTGAAGCCCTCATGCGACTGGGCAATGACGCCCGATTTGAAGCGCCAGATGCACATGGCGCCATCTTCCAGCCCGTTGCCGGCCATGCCGGCCGACTGGGTGAAAGCAGACACCTCGACCGGGTCGTAGCCGAGCACGAAACGCAGCGTGTCGGCGTCATGCACGGTGATGTCGAGCACCACACCGCCGCCTGCCTCGGGCTTGGCAATGCGCCAGCCCTGCAGGTTTTCGGGCAAATAGACGGAATGGAAGACACGCGCGGCGATCGGCTTGCCGATGCGGCCGGCGGCGATCGCCTCGCGCATGGCACGATGTGCGCCGGCGTTCCGCAGATGATGGTTGGTGCCGAGTACGACGCCAGCGGCCCTGGCGGCAGCGACCATCGTGCGCGCATCGGCACTGCTCAGTGCCAGCGGCTTTTCGCACAGAACGTGCTTTCCCGCCTTGATCGCGGCGAGCGCCTGCTCGAGGTGCAATTCGTTGGTGGTCGAGATGTAGACGGCGTCGATGTCGGCGCCGAGCAGGGCATCGAGCGTCGAGACGGCAAGCGAAATGTTGTTTTCCCTGGCATAGGCCGTGGCTCGCTCCAAGCTGGAACTCATCACCGCCGCGATCTCGCCATCGCCTTGCGCACGGATGGCGTTGATCATGAACTGTCTGGCGATCGTGCTGGCGCCGATCAACCCCCATCTGACGCTCATGCCGCGTCCCCCGAACCCGCGGGCCTGTTTCGGGCGCGGCGATCCGGGCCGCAGCTTTCCCTGACCACGAGATTGACCGCGCCGATATGATCCTCGGCCCGCGTGGTGCGCGACTGGATCATTTTCAGCATGACATGGGCGGCACGTTCGCCGAGGCCCGCCGAGTCCACCGCGACGCTGGTCAGAGCCGGCATGTAATGCTCGGCCTCGGCCACGTCGTCGAAGCCGACGATGGCGAAATCAGCGCCCGGCTCCAGCCCACGCTTGCGCAGAGCCAGCATGGCGCCAAAGGCAACGGCGTCGTTGAAGCAGAGTGCCGCGGTCGGCGGTTCAGCCATCGTGAGAGCGGTCTCCAGGCACGCGATACCACCTCTGCGGCTGGTCTCGCCTTCGACGACAAGCGCGTCACCGGCGGCAATGCCCTGCGTCTCGCAGGCTTCGCGAAATCCGCCAAGCCGCTCGTGATAGACGACCAGATCGGACGAGCCGCCGAAGAAGACCAGCCGGCGATGTCCCTTGCCGATCAGATGAGCGGTGGCGAGATAGGCACCGCGATGATTGTCGGGCGCGATCACGGGGATGCGGCTTTCCGGTAGCCGGCGCATGGCGAAGACCACCGGCAAGCCCGCCGTCTCGATCCTGCGGAAGGCGCCCGGCGTCGTGCCGCGCGCCGGCGACACGATGAGACCGGCGACACCTTGCTCCATCAGCGACTTCAGCACTTCTTCCTGGCGCACCGGATTTTCCGCCGTGTTGGCGATGAATGGCACGATGCCGGCCGACTGAAAGACGCGTTCCATGCCGACCGCCAGTTCCGCGAAGAAAGGATTGGTGAGATCGTTGATGACCATGCCGATGACATTGGAGTGAGCCTTGCGCAGATTGGCGGCGCCGCGGTTGTAGACGTAGCCGACATCCTCGATCGCCTTGCGCACCTTGCTTGCGGTCTCAGGCCGGATCAGCCCGCTGCCCTGGAGCACGAGCGATACCGTCGATTTGGACACGCCCGCTTCGCGGGCGATGTCGAATATCGTCGCCTTGGCCCGGCTGGCCATTCAGATGCACCCTTCCGATTTGATGGTCAAATCTATTGGAACGTTCTAATCATCGCGTCGATCCCGAGTCAATCCGGATTTTTCAATGGTGCTGAATGATCGACTGTATGCGCTCAAACGGCATGTGTTATAAGGCTTTCTGTGTTGCAATGCAGCATTCGCCTGTGAATGAACCCTGAATCTCAAAGCTTCTTGATTTATTGGAACGTTCCATTTAATAGGCGCGGGAAAGGAGAGATCGATGGACATTTCCTTGCCTGGTGAGGATGGCCGCAGCACCCGCTACGCGCTTGCCGGCCAGCCGGTGCAGCCTGTGATCGGCGCGCGGTTTTCCCGCATCGCCTATGCCGCCGCGCATGTCGTTGCCGATCCGCTTGCGATGACCGATCCGTGGTCCAGGCCGGTGGTCGACTGGGACAGGACGATGGCGTTCCGGCGCCATCTGTGGCGGCTCGGCTTCCGCATCGCCGAGGCGATGGACACGTCGCAGCGCGGCATGGGCTTCGACTGGACAAACGCGCAGGAATTGATCCGCCGCTCGATCGCCGAGGCGCGTACCATCGATGGCGCCGACCTGGCCTCGGGCGCCGGCACCGATCATCTGGCGCCGGCCGCTGCCAGGACGCTCGATGACGTGATCACCGCCTATGAGCAGCAGTTCGCTTTCATCGAAGGACTTGGCGGCAAGGCGATCATGATGGCCAGCCGGGCGCTCGCGGCGACGGCCAAGGGCCCGGATGACTATGCGCGTGTTTACGACCGCATCCTGTCCCAGGCATCCGGCAAGGCCATCCTGCACTGGCTGGGCGACATGTTCGATCCGGCGCTCAAGGGCTATTGGGGCAGCAGCGATTTCGAGGCCGCGCTCGACACAGTCGTCGCCATCATCGAACGCCACGCCGACAAGGTGGCAGGGATAAAAATCTCGCTGCTCGATGCCGGCAAGGAGGTCGCGCTCAGGAACCGCCTGCCGGAGGGCGTCGTCATGTTCACCGGTGACGACTTCAACTACCCCGAACTGATCGCCGGCGACGAGCAAAGGCATTCGCATGCGCTGCTCGGTATCTTCGACGCCATCGCGCCCGTCGCCAATGCAGCACTGGCGAAACTGGCGGAGGGGAACCGCGCCGGCTATGACGCATTGATGGCGCCGACCGTGCCGCTGTCGCGAAAGATCTTCGAGGCGCCGACCGAATATTACAAGGCCGGCATCGTCTTCATGGCCTGGCTGAACGGCCATCAGGACCATTTTGCGATGGTCGGCGGCATGCAGTCGGCGCGCGGCATCCGTCACTATGCCGATGTCTTCCGCCTTGCCGACCAAGCCGGATTGCTGGCCGCTCCGGACCTGGCGGTTGCCAGGATGAAAAGTCTTTGCGCCGTCGCGGGTGTCTAGGTCCGCGACGAGGCCCTCGAAGTAGCCGGTCGTGCGGGACTTGCTGTCACGCGAACGCCGCGCCTGCTTCAAACAATAGCTCCGGGGCATGGAGGTCTCGTGAGGCCCCTTCGTCGCCATGCGGCACAAAATGATCTTCGCCGGCATGCGCAATTCTCTTTGAACAAATTTCTCCCGAGGCGCGACCAAGCGATGTGTCCAAACATGGTCCATCAAGGAGAATGTCTCATGTTTACTGTTTCGAGAAACGTCCTTTTGGCCGCCATCGCCGTTTCGGTGCTGGCCGGCTGCAAGACAACCAGTCCCAGGGAATGCGACAGGCAGAAGCCTGGCGTAACCTACAACGGCAAATGCTGCGGCACCGGCGAGCCTTGCCGCGAAGGCAAGGGCGGCACGCCGGACAGGCCGGGAAATACACCCGATCCAGAGCCGCAATGATCTGATCGCCCGCAGCCCGTTCCGGTTGGCGCCGGGACGGGCGCGTTGCGCTCGAAAAGCCCGCCAACGTCCAGTTTCCCTTGGGGCGAACGAAATCGTCCAGCTCTGGCGAGCCGGCCAGGGTGCCGCTTTAAGATCTGACTGTCTGGATTGGATGGTGGGCGTGACAGGGATTGAACCTGTGACCCCTGCAATGTCAATGCAGTGCTCTCCCGCTGAGCTACACGCCCATCCGAAGCCGCGCATACACCATTTTTGATCCAGCGCGTCAATAGCAGGAAAAAGGAAAGAAGGCGTCGTCTCGCCGCAGTGGCGAAGAGGTGCGGCGCCTCGCTTGGAAAGCGGCTCAGGCCGCGTGCAGCATCTTCTCGACCTCGTTGACGAGGTCGCGCAGGTGGAACGGCTTCGACAGCACCTTGGCGTCTTTCGGTGCCTTGGAATCCGGGTTCAGCGCAACGGCGGCGAAACCGGTGATGAACATGACTTTCAAATCAGGATCTATCTCGGTGGCGCGGCGTGCCAGCTCGATGCCATCCATCTCCGGCATGACGATGTCGGTCAGCAGCAGCGAGAACGGCTCCTCGCGCAGCCGCTCATAGGCGCTGGCGCCATTGTCGAAATCGCTGACCTGGTAACCCGCGCGCTCAAGCGCCTTGACGAGGAACCGACGCATATCGTCGTCGTCTTCCGCCAGAAGAATGCGTGCCATGATATCCCGTCCGAATCACCCGCCCGAGGTTGCCGTTGGGCAAGCCCGTTAACCATCCTGTATATGAGGAGGTGAGGGTAAACATCAAGTGAACGCGGAAGGCGATGATCCATATTTGCCCCGGCTGCGCGGCCGCTGAAATGCTGGACACGCGGCCAGCAAGGTGGCACTTTCACATGATGATGCACTGGTGTTTTCGGGTTCGTTCAAATTGAAGACGGCAGCCGAGGATTTTTCGGTCTTTCCACCCTTCGAAATCCGGTTGGGCGCCGAGCAGCGCGTCCCCTCCCCCTTCCTCTTCAACTCACCGCATAGCGGCCGCCACTATCCAGAACGCTTCCTGGCCATGGCGAGGCTGGACCGCAACGCCATCCGCCGATCGGAAGACTGTTACGTCGATGAGCTGTTCGGCGGCGCCGTCGCGCTCGGCGCACCGATGCTGGCGGCGAATTTCCCGCGGGCCTATCTCGACGTCAACCGCGAGCCGTGGGAGCTCGATCCGCGTATGTTCGCCGAGCCGGTGCCGTCCTTCTGCAATATCCGCTCGGCGCGGGTGGCCGGTGGACTTGGCACGGTGCCGAAGTTGGTCGGCGAGGGGCTCGATATCTATCCCGGCCGCTTGCCGCTGGCCGAAGCGGTCGCCCGCATCGAGGCCGTCTACAAGCCTTATCATGAGACGCTGAAGCGGCTTTTGACCAGGACTCATGCGCGTTTCGGCTTCGCCGTGCTGATCGATTGCCACTCGATGCCGGCGAGCATTCGTGTCGGCGACAGCGGCGTGCGGCCCGACTTCATCATCGGCGATCGTTTCGGCATCTCGGCCGCCGCGGCCCTGACCGAGACCGCGATCGGCCTGCTCACCGCCATGGGCTATACCGTCGCCCACAACAAGCCCTATGCCGGCGGCTTCATCACCGAGCACTATGGCCGCCCGGCGCGCCATCTGCATGCGCTGCAGATCGAGGTCAATCGCGGGCTCTACATGAACGAGCGGACATTCGAGAAGGCCGCCGGCTTCGACGCTCTGGCCGACGATTTGACGCGATTTTCAGCCGACCTGATGTCGATGCCCGACCATCATTTCGTCGACCTGCCACTGGCCGCGGAGTGAAATCCGCCTTGTATGCATGTCGTTGCCCCATACTTTTGGGCGACATGCATTTGAAATCGCGGCGTAAAAAAAGACCGCATCGTTTGCACGATACGGTCGAAGTCTAGGGAGGAAACGCCCAAGGAGGGCATGGACAGGAAAACCTGTCCGAGGATGAGGGTATTGTGCGCTGCACAAATGTCAAGCGACCTTCAGGCTTTTTTAATTCACTCTGATGTGGAAATTGCGTTTCGACGGTGCTTGTGTGACATCCAGGCAACAGATGGCGCTGCGGAAAAATCGTCGAACACCCTTGTTTTGGCACAAAATTGGCGGCAGAGCACGGCTCGAGCATGCTGCAATGCGGGAGAATCAGTTGGACATCAGCATCGATTTCATGCGCCGCATCGCGCAGGCAGCGGCGGCGGAGACCTTGCCGCGCTTTCGTAGCCAGGGGACTGTCGCCAACAAGGAAAAGGGCAGTTTCGACCCGGTCACCGAGGCCGATCGCGAGGCTGAGCGCGCCATCCGGACGCTGATATCGGCGCGGTATCCCGACCATGGTATCCTCGGCGAGGAGCACGGTAGCGAGAACATTTCGAGCCGGCATGTCTGGGTGATCGACCCGATCGACGGCACCCGCGCCTTCATTTCCGGCCTGCCGGTATGGGGGACGCTGGTTGGGCTGACGGTAGATGGCGATGCTGTGGCCGGCATGATGTCACAGCCCTTCACCGGTGAGCTTTTCTACGCCAACGCCTCCGGCTCTCACTATGAGGGTCCAGGCGGTCCGCGAAAACTGACAACCCGCAAGACGACGAAGCTGGCCGAGGCGACGCTATTCACCACCACGCCGGCACTGTTCAAGGACGAGGCGCGCAATCGCTACGACCAGTTCGAGAAACAGGTTCAGCTCGCTCGCTACGGCACCGATTGCTACGCCTTTGCCATGATCGCGTCGGGAAGCGTCGATATCGTCGCCGATCCCGGTTTGAAGCCCTACGACATCGTGGCGCTGATCCCGATCATCGAGAAGGCCGGTGGTGTCGTCACCACATTCGATGGCGGGCCAGCGGAACAGGGCGGTGACGTGCTCGCCGCAGCAACGCCGGAGCTTCACGCGGCTGCCATGGCCGCCTTGCGCGGCTGATATTATATTTCAGCGCGACCTTATCGAGCGCTGGAATTCCGCTGGCGTGCGGCCGTAAACCTGTCTGAAAGCGGAACTGAAATGGCTGCGGCTGGAGAGCGCGCGCCAGCCGCAGGCGCAGATGGTAGCGGTAGAGCGGCATGGCCTCGACCTGCTGGAAGACTTGCGTCAGATAGACCGGCGAGACGCCGACCTCGGCGGCAATGTCAGCCAATGTCCAGCGCCGTGACAACCAGCGATCGGCGCTTATCAGGCAGTCGGGTCGTCGCTGCCGGGAATGAAGGCATCGAAGGCGGCGAGCAACTGCTCACGGTAGATGTCGGCTTCCTGCAGGATTTCGTGACGGGAACCGTCGATCATCAGCAGCGAACCGAGCCGCAGACGCCTGGCGTAGGCTTCCACGGCCCTGGTCGAGACGACCTGATCGGCGCCGGCCGCGATTATCAGCAGCGGAATCTGGATCCGAGCCATGAAATCGGGATCGCTGACGGCTTCAGAGGCTTTCGCGGCTGCCCGCAGCCAGCGGATCGTGGGGCCCCCAAGTGCCAGTTGCGGGTACTCTTCGTAGATCCGCGTGTTGCGCCGATAACGCACCGGGTCGCTCGTCAGCTTGTTGGTCTCGAACGGGGCCGTCACCTTCGGCCGCGGGCCCCAGGCGGCATAGAGCCGGCCGAGGCCGAGAGCGCAAAACAGCGAACACACGCGGCGAACCGTCGATATCGAGACCGGCAGATCGGGCAGCGTCAGGAAGGGCGCGATCAGCACCATGCGCCGCACGCGGTTCACCATCGACCGCGCGGCAAGCAGGGTGATCAATGCGCCCGCCGAATGCGCCAGGATGTAGTAGGGACCGCGGCAGTCGGGCAGCACGATCTCCTCGAAGAACTGTTCGAGGTCCGCGGTATAGTCGCCGAAGCTCCTGACATAGCCGCGCTGGCGATCGCGGATCAGCCGGTCGGAATCGCCCTGGCCGCGCCAGTCGAGGGTGGCGACGCCAAAGCCGCGATCGGCGAGGTTGCGGATGGTTTCGAAATATTTCTCGATGCACTCGTTGCGGCCAGACAGCAGGACCACGGTGCCCTTCATCGGGCGAGCGACCGCGCCGAACAGGCCGTAGCGGATCTTCTTGCCTTCGCGCGTGGTGAAGAAGCCGCCGGAAGCGTTTTCCGGCCGCGGATTGCCCTCAATTTCGTGAAAAAGGGGGTTGTCGTTGAAAAGATCCGTCATTCGGCGCTTCGTGCTTGGCGTCTCGCATGCCTGCCTGTGCCGGCCGGCTCGCTAAGGTGATAGACGCCCATGCGCCAAAAGCAAAGCAATTCACGGCAACGGAGGCTGCAACGGGGAAGGCCGGAAGCCGCTTGAAAGCATGCTTCCGGCCTCTGTCGATCCGGGAGGAAGGGACGTTGACACCCGGTCGGCCTCGGTGCGGTGCCTGTTGTGCAATCGG
This sequence comes from Mesorhizobium sp. M1396, assembly GCF_040317725.1. NCBI lineage: Bacteria > Pseudomonadati > Pseudomonadota > Alphaproteobacteria > Hyphomicrobiales > Phyllobacteriaceae > Mesorhizobium > Mesorhizobium sp. M1396. The sequence continues at coordinate 16,781 of NZ_JAMYLA010000010.1, forward strand.
CGCCGCCAATCCTTGATCCTGGAATGCACCTTAGCCCCGGTTGTCTGAACGCGCGCCGAAGCGACGGTTCATCTGCCGTTCATCAAGGCACCAGCCGCACGGCTTCTTTGCCACCGGATGTAATCTTGAAATGCATTCGAGCGCTCCCCAAATGTCTGGTGCGGCCGCCAATGTTGGGGCCGCTGGTCCAGCCGAAACGCCGCTCAAGGGTTTCGCACCGGCCATACGCAAACCATGTTGCTCAACAGGAGAACACTCATGCGTCACGTTGATTTTTCCCCGCTCTATCGTTCGACCGTCGGCTTCGACCGTCTCTTCACCATGCTCGATTCGCTTGCGCAGCCGGATGGCGCGCAGACCTATCCGCCCTACAACATCGAGCGCACCGGCGAGGATTCCTATCGCATCTCGATGGCGGTTGCCGGCTTCTCGGACGAGGAAATCTCGATCGAAGCCCATCGCAATGTGTTGACCGTGAAGGGTGAGCGCAAGGACGAGGGCACCGGCGAAGGGTCCGAACTGCTCTACCGCGGTATCGCTTCGAGGGCTTTCGAGCGCCGCTTCCAGCTTGCCGATCACGTCGAAGTTGTCGGCGCCGCGCTGAAGAATGGCCTGCTCTTCGTCGACCTCACGCGCAACATTCCCGAGGAACTGAAGCCGCGCAAGATTGCGATCACCTCGGCTCCGGCCAAGGCCAAGCAGATCGAGGCCAAGTCCGCCAATTAAACCTGTAGCCTCCCAAGGCAAAGGCGGCGCCGAAAGGCGTCGCCTTTTTTGTTGTCCGGGACATCGATTATCAAGCGATCAACTGACCAAAGCGGTCGACTTCCCCTGCCGTGGTGGCGAAGCTGGTGACGAAGCGATAGAGCAGCTCGTCCTCGCTGATGTGGCCGTCAAAGCCATGTGGCTTATGCCAGTCGTAGAAGGCAGCGCCGGCTGCCTGCAGCTTTTCGGCGTCGGCTTTCTTGATCACCGCGAACACCTCATTCGCCTGCGGCAGCCAGGCCAGCTTTGCCGTGGCCGAATCCTCGATCGCCGCCGCAAGGCGCGCGGCCATGGCGTTGGCGTGGCGGGCGGTGTCCAGCCACAATCCATCCTTGAAATAGGCCTCGAACTGCGCCGCGACGAAGCGGGATTTCGAAAACAGCTGGGCGGCGCGCTTGCGCAGGAAGGCCAATTCCCTGGCGCGGTCGAGATCGAACAGCACGATCGCCTCCGCGCACCAACAGCCGTTCTTGGTGCCGCCGAAGGAGAGGATGTCGACGCCGCGTTTCCAGGTCATTTCGGCTGGCGTCGTGTCGAGCGCGACGAGCGCGTTGGCGAAGCGGGCGCCATCCATGTGCAGGGGCACCGAATGTCGTTTGGCGATCACCGAGATCGTCGCGATCTCATTCAGCCCGTAGATAGTGCCGACCTCGGTCGACTGGGTGATCGAAACGGCCATCGGCCGTCCCCAATGGACGATTTCGGGCGCGAAACGGCCGATGGTCCGTTCCAGATTGTGCGGGTCGATCTTGCCAAGCGCGCCATCGATCTCATGCAGGCGCGAGCCGCCGGAAAAATATGACGGCGCGCCGCATTCGTCCTCGATGACATGCGATTCGCGGTGGGCGAAGGAGATGCCGCCAGGCTTGTTATAGGCGGTCAGCGCCAGCGAGTTGGCGGCAGTGCCGGTTGCGACGAAGAACACCGCGACCTCGCGTTCGAAAATCTCATTGAATCGCTGATAGACTGCCTTGTCGAGCGCACCGTCGCCATAGGCGTTGGAAAAGCCGCCGGCATTGGCCGACAGGCCAGCAACGATATTGGGATGGGCGCCTGCCCAATTGTCGGAAGCGAAGAACATGCATCTGCCTATGTCTAGGGAATCGGGGTTTTGGGGAAATCGGGGTTTTGGGGAAGTCAGCCTGAAGTTGACCGGTTTCGCGTGCTGATCGCAAGGGGCCAGACGCCGGAAAATCGGTAACGCCAGCCAGGCCGGCAGGGCAGAGATTGGCGACTGAACCTTACGTTTTTACCCGACTTCACGTAATTTTCTGTCGCGAAAGGCCCAAGTTTTTTGTGAATCGGTCTTGTATGCGTCCGGAATTTCTGTCATAAAAATTTAGGACAGTAGTGCTGTCTTATTTTGTCGCACAAAACGAGCTGGATTGGCGTATCATTTGGGCCTCTCCGGCTGTTGCCGCGAGCGACAGGTGGACGGCCTCAATCTGGCCTGTACGATACGAACCATGTGGAAAGCCGCCTGGTCCGGCAAGGATTTCGCAAGACGTGCCGCAAGGATCAGGGTGAGCCAAGCGCTTGCCGAGGCAAACCAGCGCCCGACGGGCTGGGAACGGAGGACAGGAGATGACGGACATGACGCACTCTGCGACGAACGGCCAGGCCGCGCAGACGAAAGCGGCAGCCGTCAAAAATACGTCCCTGACCAATATCGGTAGATCCAACATTGGCCGCACCGGCAACGGCTTTTCCGCCCGAGGCCTCTACGATCCGCGCAACGAGCATGACGCCTGCGGCGTCGGCTTCATCGTCAACATGAAGGGCGTGAAGTCGCATCAGATCGTCAAGGACGGGCTTGCCGTGCTCGAAAACCTGACGCATCGCGGCGCCGTCGGTTCCGATCCCCTGGTCGGCGATGGCGCCGGCGTGCTGGTGCAGCTTCCCGATCGTTTCTTCCGCGAGGAGATGGCGGCCCAGGGCATCGACCTGCCACCGGCGGGCCAGTACGGAGTCGGACATTGGTTCATGCCGCAGGACGCGGCACTTCGCGCCCATATCGAGGACATCATCGCCGAATCGGCGCAATCCGAGGGGCTTCCGCTCATCGGTTTCCGTGACGTGCCCGTCGACAATTCGTCGTTGTCGAAGGCGGCTGATATCGTGGCGTCCGAGCCGTTCCACCGGCAGATCTTCATCGGACGCACGCCAGACATTACCGACGACGAGGAGTATGAGGCCAGGCTCTATCTGCTGCGCAAGGTCATATCGGGCCGCATCTATGCCGAGAACGACAACAAGGACATCGGCGCCTATTGCGTGTCGCTGTCGGCGCGCACGATCGTCTACAAGGGCATGTTCCTGGCCTATCAGGTCGGTGCCTATTACAAGGACCTGATCGATCCACGCTTCGAGACGGCACTGATCCTCGTCCACCAGCGCTTCTCGACCAACACCTTCCCATCGTGGAAGCTGGCGCATCCCTATCGCATGGTCGCCCACAATGGCGAGATCAACACCGTGCGCGGCAACAACAACTGGATGGCGGCGCGGCAGGCGTCCGTCGATTCCGAACTGTTCGGCAACAACATCTCGAAGCTTTGGCCGATCTCCTATGACGGCCAATCCGATACCGCCTGCTTCGACAATGCGCTCGAGTTCCTGTTCCAGGGCGGATACAGCCTCAGCCACGCCATGATGATGCTGATCCCGGAAGCCTGGGCCGGCAACAAGCTGATGGATGCCGATCGCAAGGCCTTCTACGAATACCATGCGGCACTGATGGAGCCGTGGGACGGACCGGCGGCGGTGGTCTTCACAGATGGCCGCCAGATCGGCGCCACGCTCGACCGCAACGGACTGCGCCCGGCGCGTTACATCGTTACCGACGACGACCGCGTCATCATGGCCTCGGAAGCCGGCGTGCTGCCGGTGCCGGAGGAGAAGATCGTCAAGAAGTGGCGGCTGCAGCCTGGCCGCATGCTGCTGATCGACCTGGAGAAGGGACGCATCGTTTCCGACGAGGAGCTCAAGTCGGAGATCGCGGCCAAGCATCCCTACAAGACCTGGCTCGCCAATACGCAGCTCATCCTGGAAGATCTGAAGCCGGTCGAGCCGCGCGAACTGCGCAGGGACGTCAGCCTGCTTGATCGCCAGCAGGCGTTCGGCTACAGCCAGGAAGACACCAAGCTGTTGATGTCGCCGATGGCGACGACAGGCCAGGAAGCCGTGGGCTCGATGGGTACCGACACGCCGATCTCGGCCATGTCGGACAAGTCGAAGCTGCTCTACACCTATTTCAAACAGAACTTCGCCCAGGTCACCAACCCGCCGATCGATCCGATCCGCGAGGAACTGGTGATGAGCCTTGTGTCCTTCATCGGGCCGCGGCCGAACATCTTCGACCTGGTCGGCAATTCGCGCCGCAAGCGGCTCGAGGTGCGCCAGCCGATCCTGACCAATGGCGATCTCGAAAAGATCCGCTCCATCGGCCACACCGAGGACCGCTTCGACACCAAGACGATCGACATCACCTATGGCTCCGCCGAAGGGGCCGCGGGCATGCAGGGCGCCATCGACCGCTTGTGCGAGCGGGCGGAGGCGGCGGTCGCCGGCGGCTACAACATCATCATCCTGTCCGACCGCCAGGTCGGGCCGGACCGCATCGCCATACCGGCGCTTCTGGCGACAGCCGCGGTCCATCATCACCTGATCCGCAAGGGGCTGCGCACCTCGGTCGGCCTCGTCGTCGAATCCGGCGAGCCGCGCGAGGTGCATCATTTCTGCTGCCTCGCCGGCTATGGCGCCGAGGCGATCAATCCTTACCTTGCCTTCGACACGCTGCTCGACATGCACAAGCGTGGCGAGCTGCCGAAGGAAGTGGACGCCTACGAAGTCGTCTCGCGCTACATCAAGTCGATCGGCAAGGGCATCCTCAAGGTGATGTCAAAGATGGGCATCTCGACCTACCAGTCCTATTGCGGCGCGCAGATTTTCGACGCCATCGGGCTGAAGACCGATTTCGTGCAGCAATATTTCACCGGCACAGCGACGCTGATCGAAGGCGTCGGGCTGGACGAGATCGCGACCGAGACGCTCAGCCGCCACAATGACGGTTTCGGCAACGACCCGGTGCTGCGCAACAGCCTTGAGGTCGGCGGCGAATACATGTTCCGCATGCGCGGCGAAGCGCATATATGGTCGCCGGACGCGGTCGCCACATTGCAGCACGCCGTGCGCCAGGGATCCTGGGAGACGTTCAAGGACTATTCCGCCCAGATCGACAGCGAGACGGCCCGCGCACAGACCATTCGCGGCCTGTTCAGGCTCAAGCTGGCCGAGGAGACTGGCCGCAAGAAGGTCGCGCTCGACGACGTCATGTCGGCGGCCGACATCGTCAAGCGGTTCTCGACCGGGGCGATGTCGTTCGGCTCGATCTCGCGCGAGGCGCATACGACGCTGGCGCGCGCCATGAATCAGATCGGCGGCAAGTCGAACACCGGTGAGGGCGGCGAAGAGGCCGACCGCTATCTGCCGCTGCCTGGCGGCGGCAAGAACCCCGAACGCTCGGCGATCAAGCAGATCGCCTCCGGGCGTTTCGGCGTCACGGCCGAATACCTCGTCAATTCCGACATGATGCAGATCAAGGTGGCGCAGGGTGCCAAGCCCGGCGAGGGCGGCCAGCTGCCCGGCCACAAGGTCGACGCGACCATCGCCAAGGTCCGGCATTCGACGCCGGGCGTCGGCCTGATTTCGCCACCGCCGCATCACGACATCTATTCGATCGAGGATCTGGCACAGCTGATCTACGATCTGAAGAACGTCAACCCGGCGGCCGACGTTTCGGTCAAGCTGGTGTCGGAAGTCGGCGTCGGCACGGTTGCGGCGGGCGTCGCCAAGGCGCGCGCCGACCACATCACCATCTCCGGCTATGATGGCGGTACCGGTGCCTCGCCGCTGACCTCGCTCAAGCATGCCGGCAGTCCGTGGGAAATGGGCCTCGCCGAGACACACCAGACGCTGGTTCTGAACGGCTTGCGGTCACGCGTTGCACTGCAGGTCGACGGCGGCTTGCGCACCGGCCGCGATGTCATCATCGGCGCGCTGCTCGGCGCCGACGAGTTCGGCTTCTCGACCGCGCCGCTGATCGCGGCCGGCTGCATCATGATGCGCAAGTGCCATCTTAACACCTGTCCGGTCGGAGTCGCGACGCAGGATCCGGTGTTGCGCAAGCGCTTCAAGGGTACGCCGGAGCATGTCATCAACTTCTTCTTCTATGTGGCGGAAGAGGTTCGCGGTCTGCTCGCCGAGATGGGCTACACCCACATCGACCAGATCATCGGCGACACCGACCTCCTGGAAAAGCGCGACCTGATCGTGCACTGGAAGGCACGCGGGCTCGACTTCTCGAAGATGTTCTTCAAGCCGGATGCGCCGCATGAAGCGGTGCACTGGACCGAGCGGCAGAAGCATCCGATCGACGACGTGCTCGACCGCAAGCTGATCGAACTGGCCAAGCCCGCGCTCGAAAGCAAGCAACCGGTCAAGATCGAGGTCGACATCCGCAATGTCGACCGCTCGACGGGCGCCATGCTGTCGGGCGAAGTGGCCAAGCGCTTCAAGCACAAGGGCCTGCGCGAGGACACGATTTCGGTGAAGCTCACCGGTACCGCCGGCCAGTCCTTCGGCGCCTTCCTGGCGCGTGGCATTTCGTTCGAGCTTGTCGGCGCCGGCAACGACTATGTCGGCAAGGGCCTGTCGGGCGGCCGCATCGTCATCCGGCCGCCGGAAGAGGCCAAGATCGTCGCGGCGGACTCCATCATCGTCGGCAACACGGTGCTCTATGGCGCGACCGAGGGCGAGGCCTATTTCGCCGGGGTCGCCGGCGAGCGTTTCGCCGTGCGCAATTCGGGCGTGGCGGCCGTCGTCGAAGGCGTCGGCGACCATGGCTGCGAGTATATGACCGGCGGCATCGTCGTCGTCATCGGCCAGACCGGCCGCAACTTCGCCGCCGGCATGTCGGGTGGCGTCGCCTATGTGCTCGACGAGGCCGGCGATTTCGCCGAGCGTTGCAACATGGCGATGGTCGAGCTGGAACCGGTTCCGGAAGAAGACGACCTGATGGAAAGGCTGCTGCATCATGGCGGCGACCTTGATCACAAGGGTCGCGTCGACGTGTCCGGCGACATGACCAGCCATGACGAGGAGCGGCTCTACCAGCTGATCTCGAACCATGTTCACTACACCGGTTCGGTGCGCGGTCGCGAGATACTCGACGACTGGACGACATTCCGGCCGAAATTCCGCAAGATCATGCCGGTCGAATACCGTCGCGCGCTGATCGAGATGGAACGCATGCGCATGGGCGTGGCGGCGGAATAGATTGGAATTGCCGGGAGGCCCAGGTTTCCCGGCCCATCTTCATCGATAGTTTGACCTCGTGCGAAAGGTTGCCATGGCTGCCTCAAGAGGTTAACGGGTGCGGCGAAAACCGCACCATCTGGACAGCAGGAACTGGACTATGGGCAAGGTAACAGGCTTTCTCGAAATCGACCGGCAGGTGCACAAGTACCAGCCGGCCTCCGACCGCATACGGCATTTCCGTGAATTCACGCTGCCGATGTCGGACAAGGAGGTCGAGAAACAGGCCGCGCGCTGTATGGATTGCGGCATTCCGTACTGTCACGGGCCGACAGGCTGCCCGATCCACAACCAGATCCCCGACTGGAACGACCTCGTCTACAATGGCGACTGGGACAACGCGATCCGCAACCTGCACTCGACCAACAATTTCCCTGAGTTCACCGGCCGTATCTGCCCCGCGCCCTGCGAGGAAGCCTGCACGCTGAACCTCGAGGACATTCCCGTCGCCATCAAGACGGTGGAGCAGGCGATCGCCGACAAGGCCTATGAAACCGGCCATATCAGGCCTTATCCGCCAGAGAAGAAGACCGGCAAGCGTGTCGCCGTCATCGGCTCCGGCCCGGCCGGCATGGCGGCTGCCCAGCAGCTCGGCCGCGCCGGCCACGACGTCCATGTCTACGAGCGCGAAAGCCGGCCCGGCGGGCTGATGCGCTACGGCATTCCCGACTTCAAGATCGAGAAGCACTATATCGACCGCCGGATCGAGCAGATGCAGGGCGAGGGCGTGACCTTCCATTGCGGCGTCAATGTCGGCGTCGACAAGCCGGTTGCCGAGCTGCTCGCCGAACATGATGCCGTGCTCTATTGCGGCGGGTCGGAAACGCCGCGTGCGGCCGGCATTCCCGGCGACGATCTCGGCGGCGTGCATGACGCGATGCCGTATCTGGTGCAGCAGAACAGGCGGGTCGGCGGCGAACCGATCCAGTCGGTGGCCTGGCCGTCGCATCCGATCATCGCGGGCGGTCAGCATGTCGTCGTCGTCGGCGGCGGCGATACCGCGTCCGACTGCGTCGGCACCGCCTTCCGCCAGGGTGCCGTGCGTGTTACCCAGCTCGACATCCGTCCGCAGCCGCCGGAGAAGGAAGACAAGCTTTCGGTCTGGCCCTACTGGGCAACCAAGATGCGCACCTCTTCCTCGCAGGCCGAAGGCGCGGAGCGCGAATTCCAGGTGGCAACGCTCGAATTCATCGGCGAGGAAAGCCAGCTGACCGGCGTCAAGTGCTGCGAGGTCGACGACAAGCGCAAGCCGATCCCCGGCAGCGAATTCGTCATACGCGCCGATCTCGCCTTCATCGCTATCGGTTTTGCCGGACCGGCGAAGGTCGGTGTGGCGATGGAGCTGGACGGTGAGATGAAGATCGTCACCGACAACCGCCGCTCCAGGAATGTCGAGGCCAACGACCGTGACTACAGGACCAGCGTCGACAGGCTCTATGCGGCCGGCGACGTGCGTCGCGGCCAGTCGCTGGTCGTCTGGGCGATCCGCGAGGGCCGCCAGGCGGCACGCTCGATCGACGAGGCGCTGATGGGGTCAAGCGTTCTGCCGTGGTGAATAGTGAATGGTGAATGGTGAATAGTGAATAGTGAATAGTGAATAGTGAATAGTGAATAGTGAATAGTGAATAGTGAAGATATCCTCCCATTCACCATTCACCATTCACCGATTGATCGCGGTCGTGGTGTCGGTCGCGGCGGCGGCCTTAGGCGGCCAGGAGAAATCGTCGGCGCGGCCGGGCGAGGCATTTGGTGCCTTGCCCTCGATTACCAGCTTTTCACCCGGCAGGTCCGGATTGGCCTTCGCCAGCGGTGCCGCGCCAAGCAGCTCGGTGCCGCCATCGAGTGCCGGATCACTGAGCAACATCGGTGCGGTTCGGTCGATGACAATGGGGGCCGCGGCCGGCGCCGGCGCCTCCACGGGAGCGCCCGCCGGGGCGGATGCCGTGACCGCGCTCCCCGGCGCGGCCAGTCCGAGGATCTTCAACAGCGGCTTTTCGGTATAGAAGGCAAGCTTGCGCTTGCCTGCCTTCGAAACGTTGATGCCGTCATCGGCGCGCAGTCGCACCGGCTGGCCATTGATGTCGGGGCCGCTGGTCACGAAGGCACCGTTCTCATCGACGAAGCCGTCCCAGATATCGACGAATTCGCCGCCATGGCTTTCGGCGGCCTGACGGTAGATGTCGTTGAAGGCAAGCATGTCGGAGGTCATCTTCTGAACCCGAAAGGCCGGCATGCCGACCCAAAGGAAAGGCACCTTGGCCTCCGTAATGGCTTTGCCGAACGCGTCGGTGCGACGCTCATATTCCTTGGTCCAGTTTTCGGACCGCGGCTGTTCGCGGACGTCGCCGATTTTCATCTGTTGGCGGTCGTTTGAACCCAGCATGACGATCACGGCGGCGGGTTTTTCGGTCTCGATCAACGACTTGATCTGTTCGGGCCAGTTGTAGAAGTCGTCGCGCACGAAGCCGGACGAACCATTGCCGCGAACGAGGATCCTGACGCCGGCATTCTCGGCAAAGGCGGTGTCGAGGCCTTCGGCGAGACCGGCCGCCATGAAGTCACCAACCACCAGGACGGTGCGGGCATCCGGCGCCTTTTCGACCACAGGGGTTTCCGGTTCCGCGGGCGGGCGTGGCGTCCGGGGTTTTTTCATCTTGGGCCTGGGCTTTGCCTTCTGGATATCCAGCGGCGGCTCGAACCGCTCGCTGCGGCGCGGGAACAGAAGGTCGCGCAACGACCAGCCACGGTCTTGCTGCTCCTGCGCCATGGCTGGCGCATGAAAGGCGCCAGCCACGCCGACGGCGAGCACGATGACGGCCAGAATGAGCACCGGCATGCGACGAACAAGCCCTGCGATGCGCGCAGCCGAAGCCAATCGTTTCCTCCATCCCTGGCAGATCGCTACAGTGTCCTTTGCGCGCCCGAAAGGCCGCGCGGCACCGCAGGTGGCTCTATTTCCGCCGGAGCCACTTCAGCACTTCCATGCTCGGATAGCCATCCTGGGCCAAGCCGGCGCTGGCCTGAAACGCCATGATGGCTGACTTCGAACCGTCGCCGATCTTGCCGTCGAACTTGCCGTCGTAAAGGCCGTGCTGGGAAAGCCGCTTCTGCAGCTCCTGCCTTTCCTCGAAAGTGAGCTTGGTGAAAGGCCGCTTCCAGTCCTGCACGAGACCGCTGGAGCCGGCGATCTCGTCGGCAAGAAGACCGACGGCAAGCGCATATTTGTCGGCATTGTTGTAGGCTTTGATGACCGAGAAATTCTTGATCATCAGGAAGGCTGGCCCGCTGCGGCCGTCCGGCACCTTCAGCGTCGCCTTGTCGGAGCCGTTCTTGAACGGCTTGCCATTGGCCCTGACCACGCCGAGAGCCTGCCATTGCGACAGCGTCTTGGAACCGCCGGGAAGTTTGCCGGCAGGCAGGGCGACCTCGTAGCCCCAGGTTTTGCCTGCCTGCCAGCCATTCTTCTTCAACAGGTTGGCGGCGGTCGCCAGCGCATCGGGAATAGAATTCCAGATATCGCGCTTGCCGTTGCCGTCCATGTCGACGGCATAGTGCAGGTAGCTGGTCGGGATGAACTGGGTGTGGCCCATGGCGCCCGCCCACGATCCGCTCAGATGGCTTTCGTCGATATCGCCGGTCTGCAGGATCTTCAGCGCGGCGATCAGCTGGGTGCGGGCGAATTTCGCCCGTTTCGGATCAGCATAGGCCAAGGTCGCCAGCGAGCGCACGACATTGCGCATGATGTCGTCGCGCTTGAGGATTTCGCCATAGTTCGATTCCATCGACCAGATGGCCAGCAGGACGTAGCGGTCGACGCCGAACCGTGACTCGATCCTGTCCAGCCACGGCTTCCATTTCCTGGCCATCTGCTGCCCGACCGAGACCGACTGGTCATGGACGCGGTTGTCGAAATAGTCCCAGGCAGGGGCTGTGAATTCAGGCTGCGTGCGCGCCTTTTCCAGCACCACCGGGTCAATATCCTTGATGTCCCTGAAGGCCTGGTCGTAGAGGGCGCCGGAAACGCCGCTCTGCACGGCGGTGGCGCGGAAGCCGGCAACCCATTGCCGGAAGCCGGCATCGGCGAAAGCGGGGCCAGGCATCAGTAGAGCGAGCGAGAGGCTGGCTGCCGCTATGACGCTGGCAAAAAGTTTTGCGGCATTGCGAACGGACATCTTTTCCTCCTTCTCTGTCTCAGGAAAGACCATTCATCGCCGAACCAGGTTAGGAATTAGTTTACCATAGGTGCCGCCGCGAACGAAAAGACGTCTCGAAGGTTTCCGGCGAACGCTCCTGCCCTGTCGGCCAGTAATCCTCAATTCCGGCGTGAAAATGTCTTGCAACGGGGATTGCGGAGCTGCCCATCAAACGGATAATTGACTGCATGAAGAGAGTTCGCAAGGCAGTGTTCCCGGTCGCCGGTCTCGGCACGCGGTTTCTCCCGGCCACCAAGGCCGTCCCCAAGGAAATGCTGACCGTCGTCGACCGACCAGTCATCCAGTATGTGGTGGATGAAGCGCGCGAGGCAGGCATCGAGCATTTCATTTTCGTCACCGGCCGCAATAAGGCCGTCATCGAGGACCATTTCGACATTCAGTTCGAGCTCTATGACACGCTGGCCCAGCGCGGCAAGGACGACCAACTCGCTCGCCTGCAACGGCTGCAGCCGGCGCCGGGGCAGACCAGCTTCACCCGCCAGCAGGTGCCGATGGGGCTCGGCCACGCCGTCTGGTGCGCCCGCGAGCTCGTCGGCGACGAGCCGTTCGCGCTTTTGTTGCCCGACATGATCATGCAGTCGGAGAAGAGCTGCATGAAGGCAATGGTCGAGCTCTACGAGGAAACCGGCAACAACATCATCGCCGTGCAGGAATGCGATCCCGCCGAAGCCCACAAATACGGCATCGTCGGCCGTGGCGAGGATACGCATCACGGCTTCCGCATCACCGAGATGGTGGAAAAGCCGAAGACCGGCACCGCGCCGTCCAATCTCTACATCAACGGCCGCTACATCCTGCAGCCCGAGATCTTCAAGATCCTCGAAGTCCAGGAAAAGGGCGCCGGCAACGAGATCCAGCTCACCGACGCGATGCTGAAGCTGGAAAAGCAGCAGGCCTTTTATGGCTACCACTATCGGGGCCGCACGTTCGATTGCGGATCGCCGGAAGGTTTTGTCGAGGCCAATGTCGCCTTCGCACTGTGGCGCAGCGACATGAACGAGAACATGGCCGGCGTGATCCGCACCCTTCTCGATGAGATAAGACCATCGGAGCGGCTCGGCGCCGCTTAAGGCAGTCAAGCTCGCGACATATGGCTTTGCCTGACTGTGCTTGGCTAGATTTCCTATCTCTGCACTTTCACGCCGAGGAAGATGCTGTTGGCGGTATAGTCGCGGCCCGGTAGATTGCTGGTCAGCTTTTCGGTCCTCACCCTTGTGGTCAGGCCGGCATAGCGGTTCAGCCACAAGGTCATGCCCGCCTCGGCGCTCAAGATCCTGTCGTGGCCGTCGATGCCGACATAATCACGCCAGTCCAGGCCCAAAGCCGCATTTCCGGTGAGGTTGGCGCGAATCCGACGTTCGGCGGTCAGGCGCCCGGAATAGAGGATATCGCCGCTTTCATTGGCCGTGGTCGTGGGCTCGACGGTGGTCCGCCCGGTCAAGCCGATCGTGGTGCCGCGTTCGGGCGACCATTTGAGGTCGGCGTTGATGGTGGCACCCGAAATCGCATCCAAATCTTTGTCATCGATCGCTTCCCTGAGCCAGCCGGCCGAGAATTCACCCGACAGTTTCTCACCCATGTCGAGCGCAAGGCCGGCGCGGGCGCCTAGCCGCGTCGACGAGCGCTCGAAGCCTTCATTGTCGATGCGTTGATCGTAGGCCCGGCGGCCGACCTCGATTTCGGTAAAAGGGGTGAGGGCGGGGGAGATCTCGTAGCCGGTGCGCAAGGTCGCGGTGTAGAGCGTGGAGTCTTGATCCTTCTGCGACAGCGAGGTGCCGTTCGAAAGCTTGGCGTCGCCATAGAAGTCGTGCGAGAGCGCGCCGGTGAGCGTGTACTGCATTTTGCCGACGTGTTTTTCGACGGCGAGGCTGCCGTCGACGGTCTGCCGCAGCGGCTGCTTGCTGACGCCCGCGATGGCGTCCGGCGACGATGCCGATTCAGGCACGGCCTCATAGCCGAGCTTGGCGATGGCACGCAGTTCATTGTCGAGGTCGACATTGAGCTGGCCTTCGATGCGCCCTTGCTCATTGTGAACCGGGTAACCCGAGACGGTCTCGCGGAACAGGCCATAGCCGTCGATCGTGGCGGAGTTCTCGCGCCAGTCGGAGGCGGCGGAAAAGCGCAGCGCCGTCTCGGACAGCAGTGCCGACTTGCCGGCATTGCTCGAATCGCCGTTCGACGTGGCGGTCAGGCCCTGTTCGATCGTCGGTCGGATGACGAAGGAGCCCCATTTGACGCCGATGGCGGCGAACGGGTCATCCTCCGGCTTCTTTTTCTGGCCTTCGATGGCGTTCGTGCGCTCCGCTCCTGGGTCGAGCTTCTGCTTGTCGGCGCTGTCGATGGTGAGGGCGCGGCGGTTGGCCGTTTCCTCGTCGATGCCTGCACTATCGCTGGCATCCGTCGTGGAGGCGGTCGTGGAAGCGGTGATGTCGGTGGCTGCCGCCGTCGGCTTCTTCTTCTTTTTCGACTTGTCCGCGGCCTTGTCCCTGGCCTGGTCGGCCGCATTCTGCCCGGCGGTCGATGAGCGGCGGCGAGGCTTGGGCGGCGCCGCGGTGTCGGCGGAAGTATCGTCGGTGGCTGCCGGCGGGTCGAAAACGCTGCCGGTCGCGGTTGCGTCACCGGTGTCCGTTTCGTCCGGCACGGCGCCGGCGCTGGCCGGCAGATAGGTGCGGGCCGGCGCATTGTCTTGCGCCGCATTGGTCGGGGCCTGACCCTGCGCCGCCAAAGCGAGCTGTCTCGCCTTGCGCTGCTGGTCGGACAGGATCGCCGATTCCGAAACCTCGCCGCGCAGTTCCGTTTCCTGCGCATGGAGCGCCGTTGGGCGCAGCAGGGCAAACATGCTGGTCGCCAGCAGCAAGGCGCAGACCGCCTTGCCCTCACGTCCTCTCGATTTTTCTGGCTGGGCCCCGGACATCGCCACCACTGCTTGCGCGGCGCACGCGCGCCATACTTACCGAACCGTAAATGGGGATGGTTAACGGAGGGTTGAGGCGGCAGGCCGTTGGCCGCCTGAAGCGCTGACTTCCCAAGGGATTCATACGGCGCGCGTTAAGCTTTTTGGTCTCCATGCCTGTCGTTGTCGCAAACCGCCGCACACATTCGGGCGACATGCCCAGGGCCATTTCCGTTGGACAGCGCGCCGGCAAAGCGCTAATCGCTTCAGCCATGCATGCGGAATCCCTGGATAACAAGCCTTTGGACAGGCAAGCGTCGATCGCTTCGGCGCTGAGGACGGTGGCGACCGAACAGGCGGGGGTCGCGGCCCTTGCCGAGGCCTTGGAGAACGGATTGGCCGCGCCTTTCGCCCAAGCCGTCGACATGATCTCCGGGATTGAAGGCCGGCTCATCGTCACCGGTGTCGGCAAAAGCGGCCATATCGGTTCGAAGATCGCGGCGACGCTGGCCTCGACCGGCACGCCGGCCTTCTTTGTCCATCCCGCCGAAGCCAATCACGGCGATCTCGGCATGATCGCCAGGGACGACGCCATCATCGCCATGTCGTGGTCGGGCGAAAGCAAGGAACTGATGGGCATCGTCGCCTATTCCAGGCGCTTCTCCATCCCACTTATCGCCATCACCGCCGGAGAGACATCGGCACTGGCTCGGGCCGCGGACGTCGTGCTGCTTTTGCCGCGCGCGCCGGAGGCCTGCCCGCACGGCCTGGCACCGACGACATCGACGCTGCTGCAACTGGTAATGGGCGATGCACTGGCGATCGCCCTGCTCGAAGCGCGCGGCTTCACGCCGGACCATTTTCGCACCTTCCACCCGGGCGGCCAGCTCGGCGCCAATCTGACGCAGATCCGCGAGATCATGCATGTCGGCGACAGGCTGCCGCTGGTGGTCGCCGGCACCGGCATGCAGGACGCGATCCTGGAACTGTCGCGCAAGGGATTTGGCTGCGTGGCGATCACCGACGCCGACGGTGCGCTGGTCGGCATCATCACCGATGGCGACATCCGCCGTCATATCGGCAGCAATCTGCTGGCGATGACGGTGGATCAGGTGATGACAAAAAGACCGAAGACGGCGGCGCCTGACACATTGGTGGCGACGGCGCTGCAGACGATCAACAATTCAGCCATCACCAGCCTGATGGTGGTGGAGGGCCGCAAACCAGTCGGCCTCATCCACCTGCACGATCTCTTGCGGATCGGCGCGGCCTGAACGTTCAGACGGGCTCCACCGTCAGCTCCAGATCGGTGTCGGCCGCACCCGTCACGCGCACTTGCGTGCCGGCCGGCAGATCCGGACCGGAGACACGCCACAGCGTGTCGCCCAGCTTGATGCGGCCACGTCCATCCCGGATCGGTTCGGCAAGTGTCGCCATCCTGCCGACCATTTGCGCGCCACGCCGGTTGAGCAGCGGCTGGTCGGTCGGGTCATTGCGACTGCCGACCAGTCTCTTGCCGATATAGGCCGAGACCAGCGACAGCGCCAGGAAGGCGAGGACCTGGACCTGCCAGGTCCAGAAAGCGGTGTCCCAGATCAGCAGCGACACGGCGCCGATGATCAGGGCGGCGATGCCGATCCACAGCATGAAGATACCGGGCGCGATGATTTCCATCACCAGCAGGGCGAAGCCGAGAACCATCCAGTTCCACGGGCCAAGTTCGGAAATGATGCGGTCGATCATGGGTTTCGAGCTCAGTTATCGGTCGGGCGAACGACTGGCGGGCGCGCGGCCTGCCTTTGCGCGCCGGTCGTGCCTTCGCTGCGGAAAACCTCCTTGGCTATTTCGCCAATGCCGCCGAGCGAACCGATCAGCGACGACGCCTCGAAGGGCATCAGCACGATCTTGCTGTTGGTGGCCGTGCCGATCTTGCCCAGCGCTTCGGTGTATTTCTGGGCGACGAAGTAATTCAGCGCCTGCACATCGCCCTTGGAAATGGCTTCCGACACCACCTGCGTGGCGCGGGCTTCCGCCTCGGCCGAACGTTCGCGTGCCTCGGCGTCGCGGAAGGCGGCTTCCTTGCGGCCTTCGGCTTCGAGGATCTGCGACTGTTTGAGGCCTTCGGCGGCGAGGATCTGCGCGCGCTTGTTGCGTTCCGCCGTCATCTGCCGACCCATCGATTCGATGAGGTTGGCCGGCGGGTTGATATCCTTGATCTCGACGCGGGTGATCTTGATGCCCCACGGATGCGCTGCTTCGTCGACGACGCGCAGCAGCCGCTCGTTGATGGCGTCGCGGTTCGACAACAGCTCGTCCAGATCCATCGAACCCATGACGGTGCGGATGTTGGTCATCGTCAGATTGAGGATGGCGTTCTGCAGGCCCGCAACCTGGTAGGCGGCCTGCGCCGCATTGAGGATCTGGAAAAAGGCAATGCCGTCGACACCGACGATGGCGTTGTCGCGGGTGATGATTTCCTGGCTTGGAACGTCAAGCACCTGCTCCATCATGTTCATCTTGGCGCCGACGCGGTCGACGAACGGGAAAATGAAATTGAGGCCCGGGCTCAGTGTCTTGGTGTAACGGCCAAAGCGCTCCACCGTATAATTGTAGCCTTGCGGGATCGTCCTAATGCCTTTGATCAGAAGCACCAATACCAGAAGGGCAAGTGCACCAACCGCAATATCGAAACCACTGAAATCCATTTGGCTCTCCCTCGGACGTAGGCCGCACAAGCCATTCTCGCGCAACCGACTTCACCAAAGGCTTAAGTGTATTTCAGACGCGTTACAATCAGGTGATGATGGATTGTTTGTCGAATTGCATCCTACGGTTGAAAGAAAACAGCCTTGCATCCGTATCGTCCAGCCCGTTGATCGAAGCCGAGACAATCTCGGAAGCGATCCGCGAAAAGGTGATGCCGTTGCCACCGTAGCCCATCACCGCATGGATGCGAGGATGCCTGGGAATGGCGCCGATATAGGGCAGGCCGGTGGTCGTGGTGCCAAAAGAACCGGTCCAGGCGAATTCAGGCCTGGTGTCGAGATGCGGAAATATCAGGCCAAGTTTTTCGGCAATGCGTGCGCTCTTGTCAGCGATCAGCTCGTCGCGCTGGGTCTCATCGACAAAGTCCTCGTCCTCGCCGCCGCAGACGACCCTGCCGTCGGCTGTCGCGCGCAGATAGAGGTAAGGGTCCGACGCTTCCCAGATGAAGGCTGCCCGAGGCCAGATCTTTCGCGATTGCGGTCGTGTCGCGATCGCCCAGGTCGAGACGATCTGGTGGACTGCTGCCGGCACGATATCGACGAGTTCGTAGCCGGTGGCCAGAACAACATGTCGCGCGGCGATGGTCGGGCCATCCCTGGTCGCGACGACAACCGCGTCGGCGCTGTCCACGATCACCGTCGCTTCGACGGGGGCATAGAAACGTGCCGTGCGCTCCACGGCCTTGAGCAACAAGCCGGCCGTCAGCTTGCGCGGGTCGAGTGCGATATTGCCATGGCTGAGGATGGCGCCATCACGATCGATGCCGAAATTTTCCGCCAGCGCCGCCGGTGTGAGGTAGGTCGCGCCGATGCCGGCTTGCCGCCGCACGTCGGCCTCGTCACGCAGTTGCGATGGGCTGAGCAAGGTGCCGGCCAGATAGAGCGAAGGCGTGCGGCTCAGACCACAATTGATGCCGAGTTCGGCGATGCGGGCGGCAAGATTGGAAATGGCGAGCCGCGAGCGTCGCCAGGCCTGGTTCGCCGAGTCTCTGCCGATCATCTTTGACAGCGTCGAAAGCGGCTGATCAAGCTCGAATTCCACCAGCGCGGTGGTCGCGGCCGTCGAGCCTTTCAGCGGGCCGCGCCGGTCGATGCAGATCACCGCATGGCCCTGCGCCGTCAGAGCTTCCGCCATCATGGCGCCGCTGATGCCCATGCCGACGATCAGCACATCTGTCTTGACGTCGCGGGTCAGGCTGTCCGTCGGCACCGCAGGCGCGCGATAGGCGGACCAGACGGGCCGTCCGGTTCTCAGGTCGAGCTTGCGGGGCATCGAATTCTCCGGGGGCGCGCCTTAACGCCCCGGAGCTTGTGTTGTTCCGCTACAGAGCGGCTCACCGCGTCACGGAAGCGGCGAGCCGCTCTGACTCTTGTTTGAAGCAATTCCGGACGGAAAACCGTTTCACACTTTTCCTGGAATTGCTTTAGACCCAGCCGGACAGTTCGCGCCGCACCGTCGCCTCGAGCACCGCCATGCCCTCGGCGCTGTCGTTGAGGCAAGGGATATGGGCGAAGTTCTTGCCGCCGGCATGATGGAAGGTCTCGGCCGCCTCGCGGCCGATCTCGTCCAGCGTCTCGATGCAGTCGACGGAAAAACCCGGATTGACGATGGCGATCGACTTCACGCCGTCCTGCGCGAGTCTCTCGACCGTCTTGTCGGTATAGGGCTGCAGCCATTCCTGCGCGCCGAAGCGCGACTGGAAGGTGATGATTAGTTTCTTGTCATCCCAGCCGAGCCGTTCACGCAACAATCGCGTCGTCTTTTGGCAATGGCAATAATAGGGATCACCCTTCTCGAAATAGGGTTTCGGGATGCCATGATAGGAGGTGACGACCACCTCCGGCTCGAAATCAAGCGTCGCCAGATGCTGTTCGATCGAGCGCGCCAGCGCTTCGATGTAGACCGGCTCGTCGTAGTAAGGCGGCACGCTGCGGATGGCCGGTGCACGGCGCATTTTCATCAGCGCGCGAAACAGCTGATCGTTGGCGGTTGCCGTGGTCGTCGCCGAATATTGCGGGTAGAGCGGGAACGAAAGAATGCGGTCGCAGCCTTGGTCGACCAGACGCTGGGCAACGCTTTCGGTCGAAGGATTGCCATAGCGCATCGCCCAATCGACGACGATTTCGGGCAGGTCGCGCAGCGCTTCGGCCAGCTTCTCGCCCTGGCCGCGAGTGTAGGTGCGCAGCGGCGACTCGTTCTTCTCCCGGTTCCAGATCCGGGCATAGTTGGCGCCCGACGTCTTCGGTCGCCTGGTGAGCACCAGGCCATAGAGGATCGGATACCAGATCGCCCTGTTGAGTTCGATGACGCGTGGGTCGGACAGGAATTCTCGGAGGTAGCGCCACATCGACTTGAAATCGGTGCCGTCAGGCGTGCCCAGATTGACCAGCATGATGCCGATCTTGCCCGCCTTGACCGGCGGGTGTCCGGCGGGCAACGGGCCAAGTGCCTTCGCGGCCTTGGGATCGACAGGGGTGGATAGCGTCATAAGGGTTCTCCGGGAGACGCGAACCTAACCATCTTGTGTGCGCTTTCAATGCAGCGTCTGGCCGCACCTTATCCCGAAAACAGGACGCCCGCCCGGTTTCTCGGGCGGGCGGTGTCTTTCAGGCATCGAAGCGAGGTCATTTCGGCGGGATGGTCAGGGTCGCGCCGACCGGAAGCCGACGCGGCTCGTAGCCCTTGTTGGCGTCCGAAATGACTTTCCACTTGGTGCCGTCGCCATAGGCCTTCACCGCCAGATCCCAGTAGGTATCGCCGGCAACGATGACATGGCTGCTTTCGGCCGGTGCCGGTGCCGGTGCCGCAGGGGCAGGAGCCGGTGCCACTTCAGCCGGTTTTGCCGGTTCGGCCGGTGCCGCAGGCGGGGCTGGCGCTGTCTCAGTCGATATGGCCGGCGGTGTGTTGGCGATATCGCCCGAGTTGGCCGGCAATTCAGGCATTGAAGGCGCCGCGTCCGCGGGCTTGGCGGCTTCAACCGGTGCGGGTGCCGGGGTAGCCGGAACTGCTTCGGCCGGCTTGGCTGGTTCGGCCGCGGGTGCCGCCGCGACGGTCGCCGCGATCTCGGTGATGCGGCCGTCGAGCTTCGGCGTGTAGGGCCGGTGGGCGCCAAGATAGTCGGCAACCACCTGTTCAAGACCCGGACCGTAGTCATAGGCGTTCCTCGCCTTGTCGGCGAAGACCTTGTAGCCGTCGCCGCCCTGGCGGACATAATTGTTGGTGGCGACCAGATAGTCCTTGTCCGGATTGAGCGGCGTCCAGGCGCCGCCTTCCATGACCTCCACCGACTTGACGCGGCCGGCATTGGGTGCGGCGGACTTGTCGAAGGAATATTTCAGGCCGGCGACCTGCGGGAAGCGCCCGGCGCCGTCCTCGACCTGGCTGAGGCCGTTCTCAAGACCGGCCACCAGGTCCTTGCCGGAAATCTGGAAGGTTGCCAGCGTGTTCTGGAACGGCAGCACGGTCAGCACCTCGCCCATGGTCACGGTGCCCTTGTCGATCGATGCGCGCAGCCCACCGCCATTGGAGATGACGATCTCGACGCCCTGTCCCTTGACGCGGTCGAGGATGGCGTCGGAGACGAGGTTGCCCATCGCGCATTCTCGGGTACGGCAGCTCTCGCGGCTGCCGTCGATCACGTCGGTGGTCTCGGCCACTTCCTTGTTCTTCAGCGCCTCGATCGGCGCGCCAAGCTCCTTGATGCGGGCGAGCACGGCCGGGTCGGGCGTGATCGACTTGTCGAGATAGATCGGGTCGCCGCTGGCCGATTTGACGACGCCATTGTCATCGAACACCACCTTGAACTCGCCGAGATATTTCGAGTAAGACGCCGCCTGCACGACCGGCACCTTGTAGCCGTCCGGGTTGTCGACCATCGTCGGGTAGGGGCCTTCAGCCTTGGGGTCGGTGTTCGACAGCAGCGAATGGCTGTGGCCGCCGACGACGACGTCGATGCCCGGAATCTTGGCAATGACGTCGCGCTCGCGTCTGTAGCCAATATGGGTCACGGCGATGATCTTGTTGATGCCCTCGCCCTTCAGCTTCTCGACCTCGGCGGTGATCGACTTGACGTCATCCTCGATGGCGACATTGGGGCCGGGGGAGGCGAGGTCCGGGGTGTCGTTGGTGATCGCGCCGATGACGCCGATCTTCTGACCGCCGACCTCGACGACAACAGACGGCTTGACGCGGTCGCCGAGCTTGGATTGCGCGTTGGCCTTCACATTGGCACCCAGCACCGGGAACTGGATCATGTCGAGGAACGGCGCCAAGGCGACTTCGCCGTCGTCGAATTCATGGTTGCCGAGCGCCATGGCGTCGAACTTCATCTGGTTGAGGAATTCGCCTTCGACCTTGCCCTTGTATGTCGTGTAGAACAGCGAGCCCTGGAAATTGTCGCCGGCGCTGAGCAGCAGCACATTCTGGCCTTCCAGCTTCTTGCGCTCCTGGGCGATAGCGGTGATCAGCCGACCTGCGCCGCCGATGCACTCGCCCTTGGTCTCCTCGTCGGCCGAGCAGGTCGATTCATATTTGTTGTTGCCCTCGATGCGGCTGTGCCAGTCGTTGATGTGCAGGATGTTCAGTGTGTAGTCGGCAAAGGATGCGCCGGCCGACAGGCCGAGGGCTGAGGCGGACAGGGCGGCAATGGCAGCAAGCTTCTTCATCTTCGTCTCCCGGAAAGCTGATCGAGGCCTTTAACGCTCTTGCTTGACTGGAACATTACAGTCGGCGCTTTGGCCATGTTCCCATCGCGTTCCAGATGACGCAAGCGGAAATCCGGGAACCTTTGCCGGCATAAAAAAGGACGGCGGCCAATCGGCCGCCGTCCTTAGGAGAGCGAATGCTCGCTGGTTCAGACGCGTCGTGTCAGCACGAAATTCTGGCCGCTGGCGCTGGTGCAGTTGAGCTGGCTTGTCGAAACCATCAGGCAGTTGAAGCTGACTGGCGTCTGGCGGATCAGAGAGGTGCCGTTGATCTGCACCGAAGTGGCGCCGGTCATCGTGTAGCTGCCATCGGCAAGCTTCTGGCCTGTGTCGGTGGCGACGGTCGTGAAGGTGCCGCCGGCGAAGGTCGACAGGCCGGTGCCCTTGGCGTCGATCCAGGAGCCTTCAACGCCTTTCGGCGACGCCGCCATCGGCGGTTCATCGGGGCCGCTGGTGGCACAAGCAGCAAGCAACGCCGCAATGGCCCCCGCCAAACTCATAGAAAGAACCTTGCGCGCAATAGTCATGTGAAAATCCTCTCCTCTCGCATCGGCCGAAAAATCGGAATCGACTTTCGGAAAGCACGATGCGGGCATCCAAGTTTCCAGAGCGCACGCCGTGCTGTCAAACGGGCACGCGGTCGCTCTCGTCCGCATCCTTCAATCGCCCGATTTCCGGGCGATTGCAAGGCAATGGGGCCTATGGAACGCACCGCTATCGAACGAGGATGTTGCGGAATTGCCACGGATCGTCCCGGTCGAGGTCTTCCGGGAACAGGCCGGGACGGTTATCGAGCGGCGTCCAGTCGGTGTAGTGGCCCTCGACCGGCCCGAGATACTGGGACTGCACTTCCAGGCAGCGCCTGTAGTCCATCTCGTCGGCCTCGACGATGCCGGCCTCCGGGTTTTCCAATGCCCATACCATGCCGGCGAGAACCGCCGAGGTGACCTGCATGCCGGTGGCGTTCTGATAGGGTGCCAGCTTGCGCGCCTCGGCGAGCGAGAGGTGCGAGCCGTACCAGTAGGCATTCTTGTCGTGGCCGTAGAGCAGCACGCCAAGCTCGTCGAGGCCGTCGACCAGCTCGTTCTCGTCGAGCACGTGGTGCACAGGCTGAGCCTTGCCGGCGGCGCCGAACATCTCGTGTAGCGACAGCACCGCGTCGTTGCAGGGATGGTAGGCATAGTGGCAGGTCGGGCGGTAGTGCACCTTGCCCTTCTTGCCGCGTACGGTGAAGAAATCGGCGATCGAGATCGCCTCGTTGTGGGTGACCAGGAAACCGTATTGCGCGCCGGGCGTCGGGCACCATGAGCGCACGCGCGTGTTGGCGCCGGGCTGCTCCAGGTAGATCGCGGCCTTGGAGCCATGCTTGTGCTTCTTGGCGTTCTTCGGCATCCACTTCTCATGCGTACCCCAGCCGAGCTCGGCGGGCTGCAGGCCTTCGGAGATGAAGCCCTCGACCGACCAGGTGTTCCAGAACACATTCATCGGCTTCGGCTTCTTGGCGCGCTGGGTGTCGCGCTCGGCGATGTGGATGCCCTTGACGCCGGCCTTCTTCATCAGCTTGGCCCAGCCCTCGCGGTCGTCCTGCGCAGGCTCCGAAAACTCGAGGCCAAGATCGGTGGCGAGATTGACCAGCGCCTGTTTGACGAACCAAGAGACCATGCCTGGATTGGCGCCGCAGGTGGAGATGGCCGTCGCACCGCCGGGCTTGTCGTGCTTTTCCTGGATCATCGCCTCGCGTAGCGCGTAGTTGGTGCGGCTGGCATTGTCGGCCTCGGCATCGAAATAGAAACCGAGCCATGGCTCGACGACGGTGTCGATGTAGAGCACGCCGAGCTTGCGGCAGAGGCGCATCAGATCCACCGAGCCGGTATCGACCGACAGGTTGATGCAAAAGCCCTGGCCACCGCCATTGGTCAGAAGCGGCGTCAAGAGCTTCTTGTAGTTCTTCTCGGTCACCGCTTCCTGGACGAAGGCGATGCCGCGCTCGTCGAGCAGCTTGCGGTCGGTGTCGCGCGGGTCGATGACCGTCATGCGCGACTTGTCGAACTGGAAATGGCGCTCGATCATCGGCAGCGTTCCCCGGCCGATCGAACCAAAGCCGATCATCACGACAGGGCCGGTGATCTCACCGTAAACGGGCCAGTTTTCAGTCGCCATTTTATCGAACACTCCTTCAAAGCCCAGGAAGCTGGGAAAAACGCACACAAAACCGGGCATCCTTGCCCGGCGGCCATGCGCTACATCACAGATCATTGTCACAAACCAGCGAAAAGCGCCAACCAGCGGCTAGCCGTCATTGGCCATGTGGTTAAGGACCACGATCAGCCGGTCGCGGTCTGATGTCAGGCCCTTGTAGTCGAGCTGGGCGAGATCGAGCGCTTCGAGCTGGCCGGCGAAAGATACAGCCAGCGTTGCCCGATCCGGATGCCGGGCGAGCACGGTGAGGGGGTCGAGATGGATGCGGATGGTGAACAGGATGTCACGTGTAACCGGTAGTTTCCGCAGGGTTTGCCGCTCGACGCGGATGAAGGCATGGGCGTCGATATCGCCATCGGGAAAGCGCGACGGCCGGTTGGTGGCGCGGTCCATGCGCTGCAGGTCGGAGAGCGGATGATAGAGCGCGTCGCCCGACTGGATCGACCAGTTGTAGCGCTCGACGGCTTGTCCCTGGAGGCCATCGAACATCCGGTGGATCAGCTCGGCCGGACGCGTGCCCGGGCCGAAACCCGGCACCGGCGCGTGGATGTCCTGCAGCGGCTTACCGAACTTTTCCAGGAGCGACCAGGATGAGGGAAAGCACAGCGAGCCGGCAACGAGCCGCCAGCCGGCGTCGCTACGGCGCATCAGGATCAGGTCTTCCTGGACGAGCTGTGAGGCCCTAGCCAGCGGAGCATCGGCGAGGGAAGCAGGCAGGCGGCCCGCCGCGCCCACGGCCTCGACCCCCGATCCGGTGCGCCGATAGGTTTCGGGGAACCTCTCCAGCAGATGCGCATCGAGCAAATCGAGCACTTCCTGCTGGGCGTCCCGCGTGCCATCCTCCTCGACGAAAACACGCTCGGGGATTTCGGCATAGAGCCGGCGCTTCTCGGCGAGATAAGGCAGCAGATGATCGTCGACCTCGATCCAGTCCGCCGGATCGAGCGGCTTCAGCCCGATGCTGAAGAGTTTCGACGAACCGTCGTAGGGCGTGTGGGCGGGGAGCACCTCGGCCACGCTCATGCTTCCTTGAAATGATCGAGGCCGGTGGCGGTCATCCTCGCCAGGAATTCGGTGACATCATAGTCGGCCGCGCCTGCCTTGGCGAAAGGGTCGGCGGCCAGCCTGACGTCGAGCACCTCGCGCGGACAACGTGCGATGATGATGCCGCCGGTCCTCGGCTCCTTCGGCCCAGAGGCGACGAAGATGCCGTCCGCATAGCAGGCCTTCAGCCATTCGACATGCGCGGCCTGCAAGCGGTCGATCTCGGTCAGCGGCACTTTGTAGTTCAGCGAGACGACAAACATTGTCTGGGCTTCTCTCAGGTAAGTTTGGCCGGAATCAGTCCGCGCAGCGAATTGCCGACGAACAGCGTCCTTGCGGATTTCAGATCGTCCAAGCTGTAGATCGCTTCACGGGCGCGGCCTTCATCCAGAAGCCCGGCGCGCAATACGCCAGGCAGTAGGCCGCAGTCGAGCCGGGGCGTCGCCAGCGCGCCGTCGCCGAAATCGGCGAAGACATTGGTGATGGTGCCTTCACAGATTTCGCCGCGCTCGTTGGCCAGGATCACCTCGTCGGCCTGGGTGATGAGATATTCGGCGCGGGCGTGCGTGTAGAGCTGCCGCCGGCTGGTCTTGTGGCGCAGCAGCGGATCGTGCGAATCGAGCCTCGTTCGCGCCAGCCGCAGCGTCCAGACCCTGTCGGCGGCAAGCGGTTCGTAGGGGTGTGCCGAGGCGGTCACCTCGCCGTCATGCGACAGGACGAGGCGGGTGCGCATGGCAATGCCGGACCCGCTGACCGCGCTGCTCAGCACGTCGCCGACCTTGCCCGGATCACAGCGGAAGCCGAGCTCAGCCGCCGAGCCATAGAGGCGGGCGAGATGACGATCGAAGCGCAGGAAACCCGAGCCGGGTTCCCAGCGCATGGTCTCGATCAGCTGGAAATCGGCGGTGTTCCCGTCGCGAAGCGCGCTTTCAGCAGACACTCCTGATACTCCTCCCGCGCCGTCGAATCGAAGACGACGCCGCCACCGACATTGTAGATGGCCTCGCCGCCGGAAAAGAGCGAGATGGTGCGGATCGCCACGGAAAAGCGCATCGTGCCGCCGGGCGCGATCCAGCCGATGGCGCCACAATAGACATCGCGCGGCGTGCCTTCCAGATCGTGCAGGATTTCCATGGCGCGAATCTTTGGCGCGCCGGTGATCGAGCCGCAAGGAAACAGCGCCGCGAAGATCTGGCGGATCGAGAGACCCGGCAGCAGTTTGGCCCTGACGTCGCTCACCATCTGATGGACGGTCGGATAGGTTTCGATGCGGAACAGCGCCGGCACGTCCAGCGTGCCGACCTCGCTGATCAGCGAGATATCGTTGCGCAGGAGATCGACGATCATGCGGTTTTCGGCCTGGTTCTTCTCGTCATTGCGTAGGAAGATCTTCTGCCGCTCGTCCTCGGCCTTGGTCGCGCCGCGGGACGCCGTGCCCTTCATCGGATGCGTCTCGATCATGCCCCCGGCGTCGATCTCGAAAAAGAGTTCCGGCGAGCGCGACAGCACGATGGGTTCACCGAGCGCGACGAGCGCGCCATACTTTACCGGCTGGCGTTCGGTCAGCGCATCGAAGGCGGCCAGCGGGTCGCCTGACCATTGCGCATGCACCGGAAAGGTCAAATTGCCCTGGTAGCAATCGCCCTGCCTGATGTGCTGGTGCAGCCGCGAGAAGCGCTTCTCGTAGTCCTTGGGCGACCACGTCGCGCGGGCGTCGAAGATCGGGCCATTGGTCGCCGCGGTGTTGCGGGGCGGCACCGCCTCTTCGACCGGCGCATCGAAAACGCCAAGGCACACGAGCGGAGCGCGGCGCCCGTCCGGCAGCAAGGGAACGAGCTTGGGTTCCAGCAGATACCCCGCCTCATAGGAGAAATAGCCGGCAAGCCATTTGCCGGCGTCGTGCGCGGCTTGCGCTGCTTCCAGTGCCGGCAGGAAATCCTTCGCCTCACGCGCCAAGATGACATCGGCCGGCCGGTCGAAAACGAGCTGGCTCGCGCTTTCGTCGTTGCGGAAAATGGCGGCGGGCACGGACATGGGACTCGGATGCTGCGGTCGATGAAGCCGTCGACCGCTCTATATGGGGGGCCGCTCGCGCGCAATCGAGGGAACGGCACGCTGCCACTCAAAGCCGACCTTGGGGCCGATCTCAAGGCCATTTCCGGGTCAATATTGCGGGCCAAAAACAAAACGGCGGCGCCCTGGGCACCGCCGTTTGCAACAATATTGCCTCTGCCGCTCAAGTGTTGCTGGCGGTTCCCGCAGTTGGAAACTGCTTGGCGAATTCCTTTTCGTTGCCGGCGGCGAGCAGCTTGGCCTGCTCGATCCAGCGCTCGCGTGCGATGCGGCCGTCGAAATTCATCACGTCCTCGATCCGCTTGACATCGGCGGCTGTCCAGCTGGCGATCTGGGCGAAGCTGGTGACGCCTTGCGCCTTGAGCAGCTTCTCGTTGACCGGCCCAATGCCGATCAGCCGACGCAGATTGTCAGGCTTGCCGGATGCTGGCTTGGCCGGTGCCGGTGCGGCTTTCCTGGCTGGGGCTTCCTTTGGTGCGGTCGAATTCTTGGCTGCCGAGGCCGCGGCTGCCGGCTTGCTCGCCGCGGACTTGACCGCAGGTTTCGACGCTGCCGGCTTTGGCGCCGCCGATTTCGCAGCCACCGCCTTTGCAGGGGCGGCCTTCGCGGCCGCCCGTTTGGCAGGCGCCGGCTTTACGGGCGCGGATTTGGCCGTCGAAGGTGTCGACATCACGGCCGAGGGGGCAGCGTTTGTCTTGGCACTGGCAGCGGGTGCTGCCTGCGCATCGCGCAGCCGGCGCTCAAGGTCGGCGCGAGTCTTGCCGCATGCATTGAGTTCACCGGTCAGCCGGTCGCTGTCGGCGCGCAGTCTGTCGCGCTCGCCGCGTGTGCGGTCGATGTCGCCACGCAAGCTGTCCAACTCACCGCGCAGGCGGCCCCACAGGAACCAGCCCACCAGCACGCCTACCAGGAACGCCAGGAGCATGTAGAAAAAAGTGCCCATTGTGTCTCTCCAGTCAGATCCGTCTGCCGTGGGGTCAT
Source organism: Mesorhizobium sp. M1396 (assembly GCF_040317725.1). Taxonomy (NCBI): domain Bacteria; kingdom Pseudomonadati; phylum Pseudomonadota; class Alphaproteobacteria; order Hyphomicrobiales; family Phyllobacteriaceae; genus Mesorhizobium; species Mesorhizobium sp. M1396. Next base: position 44,794 of record NZ_JAMYLA010000010.1, read on the forward strand.
GACCTTCGGCGAAGGACTACTCGATGGTGGTTCCGCGGTTCGCGGAACAGCCGGCTTCGGTTCGAGCTGTCGGCAATCGGCCTTGCTTGCCATGGCCAACGGCCATCGTCGCGTTCGCCTGAGTGCTACGGCCGGCTGAGATATTTCCTCGCAGATCCGCATGCGCTCCGGCTGAGCTTGTAGCGAAGGCTATCATAGAGCTCGTGGAAAGCTATCGGAAAAACTTCGGTGGAGAGTACTTCAAGAACAGATATTTAGAGCAAGAATACAGCCATACCAATGTGCATTCCGGCTAAACTGTTTGGTGACGCCCGCCGGACGCATTTCACGTGTCGAGCACTTCCAACTCGTCGATCAGGCCGCTGATGACGCCAAGCCCGATCTGCCAGAAGGCGGGGTCGGTGGCGTCAAGGCCGAAGGGCGCCAGAAGCTCTGAATGATGCTTGGTGCCGCCGGCGCGGAGCATTTCGAAATACTTGTCCTGAAAGCCGCGCTCGGCGTTCTGGTAGACCGCATAGAGCGAGTTCACCAGGCAGTCGCCGAAAGCATAGGCATAGACATAGAAGGGCGAATGGATGAAGTGCGGGATGTAGGTCCAGAACACCTCGTAGCCTTCGCGCAGCTTGATCGCCGGACCCAGGCTTTCGGCCTGCACTTCGAGCCAGAACTGGCCGAGCCTGTCGGAGGTCAGTTCGCCGTTCTTGCGCTCGGCATGCACCTTGCGCTCGAATTCATAGAAGGCGATCTGGCGCACGACCGTGTTGATCATGTCCTCGACCTTCTGGGCGAGCATGGCCTTGCGCTCGCGCCTGTCGGTGGTCTGGTCGAGCAGCGAGCGGAAGGTCAGCATCTCACCGAAGACGGACGCCGTCTCGGCCAGTGTCAGTGGCGTCGAGGCCATCAGCGCGCCCTGGCCGCTGGCCAGCACCTGATGCACGCCATGGCCAAGTTCGTGCGCCAGCGTCATCACATCTCGCGGCTTGCCCATGTAGTTGAGCAGCACATAGGGATGCGCCGACGGCACGGTCGGATGCGCGAAGGCGCCGGGCGACTTGCCCGGACGCACCGGCGCGTCGATCCAGTTGCGGTCGAAAAAGGTTCGCGCAATCTCCGCCATGTCGGGCGAAAAGCGCTGATAGGCGGACAGCACGGTGTTCCTGGCCTCGTCCCAGCCGATGATCGCCTGAGGCGTATCCGGCAACGGCGCGTTGCGGTCCCAATGGTTCATCACCTCCACGCCGAGCCACCGCGCCTTCATCGCGTAGTAGCGGTGCGACAGGCGCGGATAAGCATCGCGCACGGCGGACGCCAGGGCATCCACCACGCCGCGCTCGACGCGGTTGGCGAGATGGCGTGAATCGGCGATGTCCTCGAAGCCGCGCCAACGGTCTGAAATTTCCTTGTCCTTGGCCAGCGTGTTGGTGATCAGCGTGAAAGTACGCAAATTCTTGCGGAAGGTCGTGGCCAGCGCCTCGGACGCCCGGCGGCGCACCTCGCTATCGGCGTCCTGCAGGCGGTTCAGCGCCGGCTCCAGCGTCAACTCCTCGCCGTCGATGGCGAAGCGAAGATCTGTCATCGTCTCGTCGAACAGTCGGTTCCAGGCACCGCGCCCTGTGATCGATTTTTCGTGGAAGAGCTGCTCGACACGGTCCTCGAGCTGGTAGGGCTTGTCCTTGCGCAGATCGAGCACCCACGGCCGATAGTGGCCGAATGCGGGATCGCCGGCGAGCGCGCCTTCGATGGCGGCATCATCGATCAGGTTGAGTTCGAGCGCGAAGAACAGAAGGTGCGCGCTGGCGTCGGTCATCTTCTCCTGGATGTCGCCATAGAGCTTGGCGCGCTGCGGGTCGGCGGTGTTGCCGGCATAGACCAGTCCCGCATAGGAGACGATGCGGCCGATCAGTTCCTCCAGTGCCTCGTAGGCGACAAGCGCCTCGCCCAGCCTGCCTCCGCTGCCGCGCTCGGCCTCGGCGGCCAGCGTGCCCTTCCAGCGGCTCTCGAAGCTGATCGCATCGGTGGCCGCCTTGGCGATATCGCGCTTCAGCTCCGGCGCGTCCATGCCGGCATAGAGGTCGGCAAGGTTCCATTCCGGCAGGTCGCCAAGCTCGGCCGCGCCCTGGCCGGACGCTGGCGCCGCAAGCCGCCGAGCGGAAACCGTGTGCCCAGAAACCATGTGCATCGCCGACACCTTCCGTGGCCAAGGTTCAAGGGGAAACGAGAAGCCGGTCAAATCCTAAGGAATTCATTCACCGGGTTTTTTGAAACCTTATTTAGAACCCTGTGCCAAGATGGTCCACAGGGCAGTATTCCTCGGGCGGGCAGTCATACCAGTCATGACAGGTTCCATACTCATAGTCGATGATGATCCCGTGCAGCGCCGGCTGCTCGAAGCGGCGGTGACTCGGTTCGGTTACACGGCCATCGTCGTCGATGGCGGCGCGGCTGCTCTCGATGTCCTCGACGGGCCCAGCGCCCGCGAGGTTTCGGTGGTCATCCTCGATCTGCTCATGCCCGGTCTCGACGGCATCGGCGTGCTGAAGGCGATGCGCGAGCACGACATAAATGTCCCGACCATCGTGCAGACCGCGCAGGGCGGCATCGAGACCGTGGTGTCGGCGATGCGCCACGGCGCCTTCGATTTCGTCGTCAAGCCGGCGTCTCCGGACAGACTGCAGGCGTCGATCGGCAATGCGCTCAAGGTCGAGGCCGTCGAGGGCGAGGTCAAGCGCACGTCGCGCCGGCGCAGCGGCCTTCTGACCTTCAAGGACATGATCACGCACAGCCCGGCCATGGACAGGGTGATCCGCCTCGGCCAGAAAGCGGCGGCATCCAACATTCCGATCCTGATCGAGGGCGAGTCCGGCGTCGGCAAGGAACTGGTGGCGCGCGCCATCCAGGGCAGCGGCGACCGCCGCTCGAAACCCTTCGTCACCGTCAATTGCGGCGCCATTCCCGACAATCTGGTCGAATCGATCCTGTTCGGCCACGAGAAGGGCTCATTCACCGGCGCGACCGACAAGCACACCGGAAAATTCGTCGAAGCGCATTCCGGCACGCTGTTTCTCGACGAGATCGGCGACCTGCCGCTCGACGTGCAGGTCAAGCTGTTGCGCGCCGTGCAGGACGGGGAGGTCGATCCGGTCGGCGGGCGCTCGACCGTCAGGGTCGACATCAGGCTGATTTCGGCGACGCACCGCAACCTCCTGCAGCAGGTCAAGGACGGCAAGTTCCGCGAGGATCTGTTCTATCGGTTGAACGTCTACCCGATCTTCGTACCGCCGCTGCGCGACCGCCGCGACGACATCCCCTATCTGGTCAGCCATTTCATGGACAAGGTCGCGCCGGCCGACCCGCGTCGCCGCCTGCAAGGCATTTCGGCCGCGGCGCTCGCCGTGCTGCAGGCCTATGACTGGCCCGGAAACATCCGGCAGCTCGAAAATGCCGTCTTCCGGGCCTCGGTGCTTTGCGAAGGCGATGTGCTGACCACGGAGGACTTCCCGCAGATCCGGGCGCAGGTGGAAGGCACCGTCAACCTCGACACGGACGACGATGCGCCGTCGCCGTCCCTGCCTCCGGAGGGGTACGAAGAAGAAGCCTTGCCCGGCGAGGTTAGCCCGGCAACCGGGTCCGATGCGCCGGCCAGGTTGCCGCCCCGCTTCGGCACGTTGCGGGCGCTCGACGATCGCGGCAATGTACGCGCGCTGGCCGATGTCGAACTTGAGATGATCAAGCTCGCCATCGATCACTACAACGGCCAGATGAGCGAAGTCGCCCGCCGACTCGGCATCGGCCGCTCGACGCTCTATCGCAAGCTCAAGGAATACGGCATCGATCCCGAGACCGGCCGCGTCGACCGGCTCGCTTCCTGAGGCACAAGGCCGGCGCCAGTCCGCAATGCCACAATAGGCCGTATACCGGCCGTTGGCGGATTGTGGCGGCACAACGCTGTTCACGCATTAAGGCTAACGGTAACAGATCGTGTTCCGCGCAAAGGCGGAAACATGATCTAAACCAGTGGTTTACCAAGTAACCCTGTGTACAATTTTTGACGGGATATCGCCACGGTGTTACCGCATTTCGACTTCAATAAGCGATGATTAACCATTAGGATCGATATTCGGATGTGACCACGACACATCCGTTTGGACAAATCCGGGGACAAACGGCAGCCTGCAAGGCCTTTTGATTTGAACAGAATCGAACGACACACGAACGGGCGGCACCATCAAGTGAGCGTCTGGCCGAAGTGGCTGGCGGCGTTGATTGTCGCATTTGGTTTTGTCGCCGCGGCTGGGACTGGAGCCAACGCCGAAACACGTTCGCTGAAGCTTTATCACCTCCACACACACGAAAAGGCCGAGATCGTCTACAAGCGCAACGGCCGCTACGTCCCGGAGGGTCTCAGGAAGATCAACATCATTCTGCGCGATTGGCGTCGCAACGAGCCGACCAAGATGGATCCGCGTCTGCTCGATCTGGTCTGGGAAGCGTACCGGGAAGCTGGCGCCACGGACTACATCCAGGTCGTCTGCGGCTATCGCTCGCCGTCGACGAACTCGATGCTGCGCAGCCGCAGCCGGGGCGTCGCCGAGAAGAGCCAGCACATGCTCGGCAAGGCGATGGACTTCTACATTCCCGGCGTGCCGCTGAAGAAGCTGCGCAATATCGGTCTCAAGATGCAGGGCGGCGGCATCGGCTACTACCCGTCCTCCGGTTCGCCGTTCGTCCATATGGATGTCGGCAATGTGCGCCATTGGCCCGGCATCAGCCGCCAGGAACTGGTCAGCCTGTTCCCCAATGGCAAGACGCTGCATGTGCCGAGCGACGGCAGGCCGCTGCCCGGCTTTGAGCAGGCGCTCGCCTCCTACAAGGCGCGCAAGGGTTCGGGCTCGCCGGCCATCGAGTTGGCCAGCGCCGGTGGTAGCGGCAAGAAATCAGGCGGGTTCCTATCGGCCTTTTTTGGCGGCGGCGACGACGAGGCCGACGACAGCGCCGATGTCGAGACCGCTTCGGCCGCACCTCCGCCCAAGGCGAGAAACTTGAAGCCGGCCGCGGCAGCCAAGACCAGCAACCTCCCGGGCATCGCCATCGTGGCGCCGGAGAACGCGCAGCGCGCCGCGATTCCGCAGGTGACCGAGGAGCAGGCCCCCGAGCCGGAACAGGACACGCCGGAGACGATCATAGCGGCATTGCCTGCACGCAGCGTTCCGTTGCCTGATTTCGCACCACGACCGAAGGCCGATGTCGGCGCTCAGCCGCCTGAAAACGTTCCTTTTGGGATGGCGGACGCGACAGCCACCACCGAGCAGGCCGTGGCGACCGCACAGGCGCCGGCGACCGTTCCTTTCGGCATGGCCGATGCAACGGCTTCGGCTGATCCGGCCCAAATTGCCGTCAACAACATACCGTTGCCGACATGGCGCCCCGACACTTCGCTGCCAGCCGCTCTGGCTGCGTCGCCCAGCAAGACTGTGCTGATGGCGCTGGCCGATACGGCTGAGCACGGCAAGACCGGGACCGATGCGTTCTCGGTGCTGCCGACGGCGCGCCCCGAGATGGCCCAGCCGGACGCCGTCAAGGCCGTTCTCGACGAAGCCAATGCCCAGGTCGGCGCGGCCGACGAATACCAGGTTGCTTCCTTGTCCGCGTCCGAGCCGCGTTCGGCCTTCAACGATCCGTCGGGCAATGGTGCCGCATCGCCGCGCGAGGCTGTCGTTGCCCGCCCGGCCGGCTCCGATCCGGCCGCCGCGATCGGCGCCGGCGTGAAGACCACCCGCAAGGAATCGAGAGCCACCGCGCGCGACCTGAAGCCAGGCCCCAAGGCGATGGTGGTTGCCGCCGCACCGCAGGCCGCCCGCTGGGCACTGACCAGCGGTGAGAATGTCGCCACCGTTTCCAGCGCGACGACGGCGCCGGGCTACGCCTACAGCATCGTGCACACGGCGCCGAGCGAGGTCTATACGGCCGGCTTCCAGCAGGGCAACCAACTGGCCGACGCCAACCGCTTCACCGGCAATGCCGTCAAGTTCCTCTCGGTCGCCCGCTTCCAGACCAAGTAAGCGACCAGCCAATCGACAGAAGCCGCGCCGGGTAACCTGCGCGGCTTTTTGCCGCGAGACCAGCCGGTCTGACATTGCAGTGATCGTGGACGGCTCGAAACCTGCGACGGATCCTGCTTGCAACAGGAAAACCGCGACTCGCTCGACGCAAGTCGGCCGGTTTTTCATGCCGCGACGAAGGCCTTATTTCGCGAGCTTACTCGCTACGCGCGCCAGGGCTTCGATCTCGTCCCACCTGCCGGCCTTGACCATTTCGTCGGGCGCCACCCAGGAGCCGCCGACGCAGATGACATTGGGCAGGCTGAGATAGTCGGCCGCGTTCTTGCCGGTGATGCCGCCGGTCGGGCAGAATTTCACATCGGCGAGCGGCGAGGCGAAGGCCTTCAGTGAAGCGATGCCGCCCGACTGCTCGGCCGGGAAGAATTTGAGAAAGCGCAAGCCGGCTTCCCGTGCGGCCATGATCTCGCCGGGCGTGATGGCGCCGGGCAGCAGCGGAACATCGCTGTCGGCGGCTGCCGCCAGAAGCTCGCGGGTGATGCCGGGGCTGACGATGAATCGCGAGCCTGCGCTCGCTGCCTCTTCGAACTGCCTGATATCGAGAATGGTGCCGGCGCCAACGATGGCTTCCTCGACCTCACCAGCCACACGCCGGATCGCCTCAAGCGCGTCGGCGGTCCGCAGCGTGATCTCGATCGCCGGCAGGCCGCCGCGTGCCAGGGCGCGGGCCAGCGGCACGGCGTCGGCGACATTGGCGATCTTCAACACCGGGATGACCGGCTGGCCGTTGAGAAGCGACAGGAGGTTTTCGGTCTTGCTGGGCATCTGCTCTCCGTATCCTAGCTAAGGCGCGTCGCATGAATTGGTTTCGGCGTGACGCGCTTGACGGCAATTCAACCGATTAGCAGACGGGTGTTTTTCTGTCCATGAAACGAAGCGTGTCGCGATGTCACGCGCGGCCGATACTTGTCTGGATTCCGGCGCTGCCTTGAATCGGCTTGCGTGAGCGTTTAGTGGCTTCGGCCATGACATCACTTCCACCCCTTTGCGTCGCCGCGCTCTACCGGTTTGCCCGGCTCGACGGTTTCGAGGAACTCCGCGCGCCGCTCGCTGCCTTCTGTTGCGGGCGCGGCATCAAGGGCACGCTGCTCCTGGCGCATGAAGGCATCAACGGCACCGTCGCCGGCAGCGAAACGGCGATCGGCGAACTGATCGAGTATCTCGAAGCCGTGGAAGGTCTCGCCGGCCTCGAGGTCAAATACAGCGTCGCCGCGGAAATGCCGTTCCATCGCATGAAGGTGCGGCTGAAGCGCGAGATCGTCACCATGGGCGTCGCCGATATCGATCCGGCGACGAGCGCCGGAACCTATGTCGCGCCGGTCGACTGGAATGCGCTGATTTCCGAGCCCGATACTGTTATCATCGACACGCGCAACGCCTACGAAGTGTCGATCGGCACCTTCAAGGGCGCGATCGACCCCGCTACCGCCAGCTTTCGCGAGTTCCCGGCCTGGGTGGAAGCGCACCGGACGGAGTTCGAAGGCCGCAAGGTCGCGATGTTCTGCACCGGCGGCATACGCTGCGAAAAGGCGACCGCCTATGTCAAATCGCTCGGCTTCGAGGACGTCTTTCATCTCAAGGGCGGCATCCTCAAATACCTCGAGGAGGTTCCGGCCGAACAGAGCCTCTGGCAAGGTGAGTGCTTCGTCTTCGACGAACGGGTTTCGGTGTCGCACGGACTTGCCGAGGGCGAGGCGGAACTCTGCCGAGCCTGCCGCCATCCGCTGACGCCGAGCGACCTGACATCGCCTAAATTTGCCGCCGGTGTTTCGTGCCCGCATTGCTTCGATGCGCGTTCGGACATGGACCGCCAGCGTTATGCCGAGCGTCAGCGGCAGGTCGAGCTTGCGCAGGCGCGGGGCAGGGATCCGCACATCGGATCGTAGGTCCGCTCTGTTATCGACAGCTACGGCACAGCGACGGTTTGTCATTGTAATGCAAGGGTTCGGGACCTACGTCTTCGACGTTCGAAACCTGCCCGTCCGGCCGGGCAAATCCTGGAGGCACTGAATGTTCGATCCCAAGAAGCTTCTCGACGATCTGCTCGGCTCGCAAATCCCCGGCACCAGTGGCACCGTTCGCGACAAGGCGGGCCAGGCGGTGCAGATGGCCAAGGACAACCCGCTGGCCGCTGGAGCGCTCGCTGCGGTGCTGCTCGGAACCGGTGCCGGCCGCCAGGTGACGGGTACCGCGGTGAAGCTCGGTGGATTGGCCGCGATCGGCGGCCTCGCCTACAAGGCCTACCAGAATTACAAGGCCGGCAATGCTCCGGCCGAGACGCCGGCAGCCGGCGAACCTGAATTGCTGCCGCCGCCCAAGGACACCGCCTTCCACCCGTCGCAGGCGCCGCAAGGCGAGGACGAATTCACGCTGACCCTGGTGCGGGCGATGATCTCAGCAGCAAAGGCCGACGGCCATATCGACGATGACGAGCGCCAGAAGGTCGCCGGCAAGCTCAGCCTTTCGGGGATCGGCTCCGACGCCGAAAAATTCCTGATGGCGGAGCTGGCGAGCCCGCTTGACCTCGACGCGCTGGTGGCTGGGGCCCAGACCGATGCGCAGAAGCTCGAACTCTACACCGCATCGCGCCTGACCATCGATCCCGACACACGCGCCGAGCGCGGTTACCTCGACCTGCTCGCCGGCCGGCTCGGTCTGCCGGATGCGCTGGTCGATCATGTCGAGGCGACGGTTTCGGCGGCCAAGGTGCCGGCCCAGGCCGGGACTTCACCCAATCCGCGCTGGTAGGTCAAAACGGCACAGGCAGCCTTTCGGGCGTTAACCTTTCGTTAACTCAGGAAGCGCATGATTTTACGCAGTCGGATCGGCTTTTCCTCCTCCCAAGCCCGGTTCAGATCAGGGCGGTCGCCAATGACCGCCCTTTTTGTCGGCACGATCTGCTCACCTGAGCACGATCTCCAGCAGAAATCGGATTCCAATTTTCGGATCATGCTTTGTGCTTCGGCTTGCCATCGCCGCCATCATTTGCGATGCCTTTGCTTCTTGCGCAAACCCGGAAAATAGTGCGTGCGCGCGTTGCTGCCGGAGGACAACAGCCATGACCGTAAAACGAACCGCCATCGTCACCGGCGCCGGCACCGGCATCGGCAAGAGCGTCGCCACGGCGCTGCTCAAGGCCGGCTGGAACACAGTGTTCTGCGGGCGCCGCAAGTCGGTGCTGGATGCCGCGGTCGCCGAGGCCGGCCGCACCGACGCCAAGGCATTGGCGGTTGCCTGCGATATCAGCAAGGCCGGCGAGGTCGATGATCTGTTCGAGACGGTGGCGGCGGCCTTCGGCCGCGTCGACCTGCTCTTCAACAACGCCGGCATGGGTTACAAATCGACGCCCATCGACGAGATCCCGGTCGAGGTGTGGAACGATATCGTCGGCGTCAATCTCACCGGTTCGTTCCTGTGCGCTCGCGCCGCCTTTGGCGCCATGCGCAAGCAGCGGCCGATGGGCGGCCGCATCATCAACAATGGCTCGGTGTCGGCCTACGCGCCGCGCCCAGGCTCCGTGCCCTACACGGCAACCAAGCATGCCATCACCGGGCTGACCAAGACGCTGGCGCTGGACGGAAGACCCTATGACATTGCCTGCGGGCAAATCGACATCGGCAACGCGCTGACCGACATGGCGCAGCCGATGACGGTCGGCGTGCCGCAGGCCAACGGCTTGATCGCCGCCGAAGCGGTGATGGACGTTCAGCACGTTGCCGACGCCGTTGTCCACATGGCCAGCCTGCCGCTCGACGCCAACGTGCTGTTCATGACGGTGATGGCGACCAAGATGCCGTTCGTCGGGCGTGGATAGTTATTTCCCAGCCAACGGCACGCCCGGCAGGTAGAGCGCGATTGGACGGATTTCGTAGACGGCGGTCGGATTAACGCGGCGCAGGTCGCGGGCGATAACGATCGCATCGTCACGTGTCGCGCAGTCGACGACATAGAGACCGAGGAGTTGCTCCTTCGTCTCGGCGAACGGCCCGTCAAAAACGGTTCCGTCGCCCGGTCCGCGCAAGGTGCAGGCCGACTGGGTCGCCCCAAGCCGCGCCGATGGGCCAAGATTGCCTTCCCGGTAAAGCCGATCGTTAATTTCGAGCAGGTCGACCATCAATGCCGCGTCCTGCTCCGGCGTCAGCGCGGTGATGGCTCCTTCCACATGGTAGGCGAGGATGGCGTAAAACATCGAGTCACCTTCTGTCGTGATTGCAAACATCCAGCGCCGGTCGCACAGCCTCACTTGCCCAAGAACGCTCCGATCCGCTCCAGTGCCCGCAAGATGTTCTCCTCGGAGTTGGCGTAGGAGAGCCTGATATAGCCTTCGCCGAGAAGGCCGAAATCGGGGCCGCCGATCAATGCCACGCCGGCCTCGTCGAGCAGCGCCGAAGCGAGCTTCTTTGCTTTCCAGCCGGTCTTCGAGACGTTGGGGAAGGCATAGAACGCGCCCTTGGGCGTGATGCAGGAAATGTTGGGCAGGGCGTTCAATCCCTCGACCACGATCTTCCTGCGGCGGTCGAAAGCGCGCATCATCTTGTCGACATCGTCCTGCGGGCCGTCGATGGCCGCGATGCCGGCAAATTGGCTCGGCGCGTTGACGCAGGACCAGCAATTGACCGCCAGCTTGCGCACCTTGTCGTAGAGGTGAGCGCCCTTGTCGCCATTCGGCCAGATCGACCAGCCCATGCGCCAGCCGGTCATCGCCCAGGTCTTCGACCAGCCATTGAGCACGATCAGCCGGTGGCGGATCTCGGGAAAGCCAAGCAGCGAGCAATGCGTCTCGCCGTCATAGGTCATCACGTCGTAGATTTCGTCGGAGAGGATGGCGACCTGGGGATGCGCCTCCAGCCCCTTGACCAGCTTCTCGATCTCGGCCCGCGGCGTGACGCCGCCGGTCGGGTTGGCAGGTGAGTTGAGGATCAACAGCCTGGTCTTCGAGGTGATCAGCGCCAGAGTCTCCTCGGCGGAAAAGGCAAAGCCGTTTTCCTCGCGCATCGGTACTGGAATAGGTGCCGCACCGGTGAACTCGATCATCGAGCGGTAGATGGGGAAGCCCGGATCGGGGTAAAGGATCTCGGCGCCAGGCTCGCCGAACATCAAGATCGCGGCGAACATGGTCGGCTTGCCGCCGGGCAGGATCATCACCGTTTCAGGCGATATCTCGACGCCGGTGGTGGTCAGCGTGCGCCGCACCACCGCCTCGCGCGTTGCCAGCAGGCCATTGGCCGGCGTGTAGCCGTGATGGCCGTCGCGCAGCGCCTTGATCGCCGCCTCGACGATGTGCTGCGGCGTCTTGAAGTCGGGCTGGCCGATGCCGAGATTGACGATGTCGCGGCCTTGGCTCGCAAGGGACGTCGCCCGTGCCAGCACGGCAAAGGCGTTTTCCTCGCCGAGACGGTCGAAGGCCGAAATCGTGTGGAGCATTTTTCCCGTCCGTGTGGTTCTTACTGTGAGGTTGCGGTTTTGTGAGCTTCGGCCCGCAAAAGTCAAACAGATTGGAGTCTTCGGTGTCGGAAAATCTGAAAGATTGGCAGCCGCGCCCGCGGCCCGAACGCAAGGCCATCGACGGAAGCTATGTCCGGCTTGAGCCGCTGAGCGCCGCAAAACACGGCGACGGCCTCTACGAAGCGTCCTCCGTGTTCGATGTCGATGGCCGCTTCGCCTGGCTGCCCGACTATCCGCCTGAAACCCGCGCTGCCTTCCAACCCTGGCTGGACAAGGTCGAGGCCAGCGAGGATCCGCTGTTCTTTGCCGTCATCGACAAGGCCAGCGGCAAGGTCGCCGGACGCCAGACCCTGATGCGCATCGATCCGGCCTACGGCGTCATCGAGATCGGCAACATCTATTGGGGCCCGCTCATCTCGCGCAAGCCGGGAGCGACCGAAGCGCAGTTCCTGTTCATGAAATACATCTTCGACGAACTCGGCTATCGCCGCTACGAATGGAAGTGCAACAACCGCAACGAGCCGTCGAAGCGGGCAGCCGAACGGTTCGGCTTCAAGTTCGAGGGCATTTTCCGCCAGCATCTGATCGTCAAGGGTGAAAACCGCGATACGGCATGGTATTCGATCATCGACAAGGAGTGGCCGGCCTTGCGCAAGGCCTATGAAGCGTGGCTCGATCCGGCCAATTTCGATAGCGGCGGCCAGCAGAAGCGACGGCTTGAGGATTTTCGCGCGCAGTTCGGTGCGTGAGATCAGGCGCGTAACGGGAGTTGCCATTGGCCCACACCCACGATCACAGCGGGCATGATCACAGCGGGCAAGATCATGGGCCAGGTCATGTGCATGGCTCGACCGACAAGAAACGCGTGCTCATCGCGGCCTGCCTGACAGGCGGCTTCATGGTCGCCGAAGCGCTCGGCGGCATCCTTACCGGGTCACTGGCATTGCTGGCCGATGCCGGCCACATGCTCGCCGATTCGATCGCGCTCGGCCTTGCCTGGTATGCGTTTCATCTCGCGGGACGTCCGGCGACCGTTCGCCTCACCTATGGCTTCGGCAGGGTCAAGACGCTGGTGGCCTATACAAACGGCATTGCCATCTTCGTCATCGCGCTGTGGATCGTCTACGAAGCCTGGGGGCGCCTGCGGGCGCCGGCGCCGGTGCTTGGCGGACCGATGCTGGCGGTGGCGATCCTCGGCCTGCTGGTCAATATCGGGTCCTTCGTGGTGCTGCATGGCGGCGATCGTGAAAACCTGAACATGCGCGGCGCCATCCTGCATGTGCTGGGCGACCTGCTCGGCTCAGCCGCCGCCATTGCGGCGGCGTTGGTCATTCTGACGACCGGCTGGACGCCGATCGACCCGATCCTGTCGGTCCTGGTCTCGCTGCTGATCCTGTATACGGCATGGTCGCTGATGCGCGCCGCCGCCCATGTCCTGCTCGAGGGCGTGCCGCCCAGCCTCGACCGCGATCTGATTGCCAGGGATATCGAGGCGACGGTTCAGGGCGTGCGTGAGGTGCACCATATGCATGTCTGGTCGCTCGACGGAACCAGCAACATGGCGACGCTGCATGCCTGTCTCGACGAGGGCGTCGACGCGCACCAGGCGGTCAGCGCCGTCAAGAAGCGGCTTGCCAGCGAGCACGGCATCAGCCATGCCACCGTGGAACCGGAATTCGGACAGTGCGCCGACGATAGCCACGAGCACGGCCACGGGCACGGGCATGAAGCGGCCGCGCACCACGCCCACCATCACTAGGACCGATCGATTGGTCCTGCCTCAGGAGTTCCAAACCTTGAAAACCAGCTTGATGAACGCCCACTGCCCGGACGCGTCATGATGGATCGTGACACCAGGAATGCGGCCATCGCAGCGGTGTGGATCATGCTTCTGTTCGGCATCGGCGCCTACTATCTGCCGACGATAATGCTGGCCCTCGGCAGCCTTTCGACCGTGCTGGCCGGCGCCTTCGGCATCGTCTTCGTGCTGGCGTTTTTCTCGGTGTTCTGGCTGCGCGCGCGCAACCAACGCAAAAACCAGGGTAAATAGGCAAGGGATTTTCGACATGCGCATTCTGATCACCGGCGCCGCGGGCATGGTCGGCCGCAAGCTCATCGCCCGGCTGGCCAAGGACGGCATGCTGCGCGGCGGCAAGATCACCGCGCTCGACCTGCACGATATCGTGCCGCCGCAGGCGCCGGTCATGGACGGGGTCAGCATCACCCTCCACACCGGCGATCTTGCCGAGGCGGGTGCCACCGAACGCCTGGTCGTATCGCGCCCCGATGTCGTCTTCCATCTCGCCGGCATCGTGTCCGGCGAGGCGGAGGCGAATTTCGAACTCGGCTACCGCGTCAATCTCGACGGCACGCGGGCGCTGTTCGATGCCATCCGCCTGGCGGGCTTTGCACCGCGTGTCGTCTTCACCTCGTCGATCGCGGTGTTCGGTGCACCGTTCCCGGATGTCATACCCGATGACTTCCATCCGACGCCGCTGACCTCCTACGGCACGCAGAAGCAGATGAGCGAAGCGCTGCTGGCCGACTATTCCAGGCGCGGTTTCTTCGACGGCATCGGCATCCGGCTGCCGACCATCTGCGTGCGGCCCGGCAAGCCGAACAAGGCAGCGTCGGGCTTCTTCTCGGGCATCATCCGCGAGCCCTTGAGCGGACATGAGGCGATCCTGCCGGTGCCGCGCTCCGTCGTGCACACCCACGCGAGCCCGCGTTCGGCGGTCAACTTCCTGATCCATGCGGCGCAGATCGATGGCGCCGCCGTCGGGCCGCGCCGCAACCTGACGATGCCCGGCGTCGCCGTTACCGTCGGCGAGCAGATCGAGGCGCTGGAGCGTATCGCCGGGCCGAAGGCGGCGAGCCTGATCCGTGAGGAGCCGGACGAGACGATCTGGGCGATCGTCAAGGGTTGGCCGACAAGGTTCGAGGCGCGGCGCTCAAGGGAGCTCGGCTTTGCCGCCGAAAAGAGTTTTGACGAGATCATCCGCGCGCATATCGAGGATGAGCTCGGCGGCAAGATCGCAGGTTAAATCCGCAGCACCACGGTGGGGAAAATCACCCGCCTGACGCCAGGCTTGCCGACAAAAGCAACAGTCCGAACAGGAAGACGAAGGCGGCGCCGCCGATCTCGACGATCGAGTGGATGCGGTTGCCCATGCGGCCATCGCCGGCGAAATACACGGCCCAGTTCTTGGCGGTCACCGCAAGTGTGGCCAGCGCCGAGACGGTGATCGCGGTCCCCAGCGACATCGCCAGCACCGACAGCAGGCCGCCGAGCCAGAGCCCGTTGAGAAGCGCGAAGCTGAGCACGATCAGCGCACCGGAGCAGGGGCGGATGCCGACCGCCGCCACCGCCGACCAGGCCGTGCGCCAGTCGAAGCGATCGCCCGACAGCAGCGCCGGGTCGGGCGCATGCGAATGGCCGCAGGTGTCGCAGACCTCGCCCGCCGCGTGATCGTGATGGGCATGATCGTGGGTGGCGTGATCATGGTCATGCGCGCCGTGGTCGTGATGATCGTGGGAATGGTTGTGCATGTGGTCGTGATCGTCATGCAGCTGCAGCGCATGCGAATGGGCTTGCGCCGCCGAATGGCTGTGAGCGGCATGCGAATGACCTGCATGCGAATGGCCACCATGAGAATGGCCAGCGTGCGCCGCCGACAGGCTGTAGGCGGGGCCTTTGCCGAACAAGCGCAGGACGGCAGGGCCGAGCTTGCGCCACAGCAGCCAGGCGCCAAACAGGGTGACGAAGACAAAGCTCATGACCTCCATGAACCAGGCCGCGTCCGTCATCGACACGGAGGTGCCGCGCAAGACGAAATAGGCGACCCCCATCACCGCGACCGCCGTGAGGCCTTGCAGCAGCGCCGAGACGAAGGACAGCAGGATGCCGCGCCGCAGCGCCACTTCGTTGGCGACCATGTAGGACGAGATCACCGCCTTGCCGTGACCGGGGCCGGCGGCATGGAAGATGCCGTAGGCGAAGGACAGGCCGACGAGTATCCAAATCTTGCTGCCGTCCTGGCGCATCGCCTTCATCGCGGTTGCCAGCGCGCGATAGAATTCCTGCTGCCGCAGATTGATCCACATCAGGATGTGGGCGAAGGGGCCGGCGCTGGGCGCGATGCCGTCATTGACGCCGATGCCGAGCGAACTCTGGGCATGGGCGGCGTTGGCAAAATGCATCGTGACAACGGTGACGGCTAACAGGCCGAATGCCAAATGCAGGGACGGTTTCGTCACCGGCTTCATCCTTCTGGCTGACAGGTCAGTTCGAGCTTGGTGGCAAAGATCTTGCTCATGTCGGTGCCGGTCGGATCGTTGAAGAAGGCATCGGTGAGGGTCTTCTGGTTTTCCTTGATCGCCTCGTCCGGGTCCGGACGGATCACCTTGCTGGTGCAGTTCGACGGCAGGCCTTCAACCGTGATGTTGGAGTCCTCGGTGAAGTCGATCGCCGTGTAGAACGTCGGATCGTAGACGCCGATGTCGATCTTGCCGTTGAGCTTCATCGGCTCCTTCGGCTCGGATTCGAACAGGATGATCAACTGGTCGTTGTCGAAATTGGCCATCAGATGCGGCGGCGGCGTCATCGCCACGTCCTTGCCGTCCACGGTGACGAGCTGGAAGTAATTGAACTCGGCCAGCGAGGCGTGGACGGTGTCGGCGACTTCCTTGAGCTCGTTGTCGTCGAGCTTCAGGTCGGAGTTCTTGTCGAACTCCATCATCACCGTGCTGGAGAAGAGATCGTCGAAGCGCCAGAGATGACGCAGCGCTTTCACACTTTGGTGATCCGGGGAGAGGATCACGTCGAGGCGGGCCTCGGCGAAGACGTGGGGATGCACCTCAGCCGGTCCGGTGGCGGCAAATGTCGCCGCCAAGGCCGAAGCCAGCA
Source organism: Mesorhizobium sp. M1396 (assembly GCF_040317725.1). Lineage (NCBI taxonomy): Bacteria > Pseudomonadati > Pseudomonadota > Alphaproteobacteria > Hyphomicrobiales > Phyllobacteriaceae > Mesorhizobium > Mesorhizobium sp. M1396. Next base: position 61,261 of record NZ_JAMYLA010000010.1, read on the forward strand.
TGATTGCGTGCCGTTTCAGGTGCATTCTCGGTCGCGATTCCATTGGGCCTCGGATGAGATGTCGAGAGTTATCAGAAAGGGGGCGAAATTGGGACCGGGACTCGACTGAATAGATCAGGCTTCACGCGTTCTGAACCACTGCACCAGGAAGTCGACGAAAACGCGGACTTTGGCCGGCAGGTAGCGGCGGTGCGGGTAGACGGCGAAGATGCCGCCGCCCGACAGGATGCGGTCATCCATCACCGACACCAGCCGGCCGCTCGCGAGGTCGGGCGCGGCGATGAAATCCGGCAGGACGGAAAATCCGAGCCCGGCTACGGCCGCGGCTCTCGCCGTCATCGGGCTGTTGACCTCGATGGGACCCGACACCGAAACGCTCACCGGATCGCCATTGTCGCCCTTGAACGGCCAGTTGTTCAGTCCGCGGCCATTGGTGTCGACGATGCAGGGCATGCGGCTGAGATCCTGCGGCCGTGTCGGCATGCCATGCCTGGCGATCAGTTCGGGAGAGGCGCAGAGTTTTATCGAAAATGGCGCCAGGCGCCTTGCGATCAGCGACGAGTTCTCCAGCCGCGAGATGCGCACCGCGAGGTCGAAGCCTTCCTCGACCAGATCGACGAAGCGGTCGTCGAGCTGGATGTCGAGCACGATGTCGGGATGCTGCTTGGCGAAATCGATCAGCGACTGTCCGATCGGTGCATCGGCGAAGGTGCGCGGCGCCGACAGCTTGATCCGGCCGCGCACGTCGCCGGAGGATTCGCGCACGGCGTCGGCCAGGCTGTCTACCTCGCGCACGATCTCCGAGGCGCGCCGGTAGTAGGTGTGGCCGGCCTCGGTCATCGAGAACTGGCGCGTGGTGCGGTTGAGCAGCAGGGCGCCGAGTTCGTCCTCCAACTCGCGCACATATTTCGACAAAAGGGCCTTGGAGCGGCCGATCTTGCGTGCCGCCGCTGAAAAGCCCTCGGCCTCGACCACGTCGATGAAGGCACGCATGCGGGTCAGTGTGTCCATGGTCAGGCCTTTCGTGCCGCGTCGAGAAGTTTCCGGCCGAGCCGTATCAGGGCAATGTCGCTGCCGGAAGGGCCAAGCAGCGACAGGCCGAACGGGGCGCCGGCGACCGACCCGATGGGCAAGGTGATCTGTGGAAAACCGGACAGGCCGGCCAGGCACAGAAGTTGAAGCGTCCGTTCGCGATAGGCCTGGAACTGCTCCGGCGTGCTGTCCACGTAGGGAGCTGGGCCCGGCACCGTCGGCAGGACAAGGAAGCCGTCCTTGCCGAGCAAGGCGCTCAGTTCGCCGCGAAAGGTCAGCCGGCGCACCTTCTCGGCCTGGGCTGTTTTGTCGTCGACGGCACGGCCAAAGCCGAAGCGCTCCTCGACACCGGGACCGAGGTTGCGCTCGCCACTGGTGATCCATTCGCCATGCACCGCCCAGGCCTCCTTGGCCTGCAGCCGGCGAAAGCACCAGTAGAGTTCATCCGGAGACGAGGTGAAGCGCGTCGCTGCCGTCGCCGGCGCGCCGAAGACCGTACTCGCCAGTGCCTTCATTCGAGCATATTCGGCAACCGCCGGGCCGGCGACCAGCGCGTCCAGCCATTCCAGCGTCAGCGGCCGGTCCAGTGCGTGCTGGTGGGGGTCGCGGCCGAGCAGCAGCTTGCCGACGGTCTCGTAGGTCTCGATATCGTCGGCGAACCAACCGAACGTGTCGAAGCTCGGCGCCAGCTTCATCGTGCCATCGAGCGAAATGCGCCCATGCGTGGTGCGCAGCCCGATCAGACCGCAAAAGCTCGCTGGCGCGCGGATCGAGCCGCCGGTGTCGGAGCCGGTGGCGATGTCGGCCAGCCTGCCCGCCACCGCCGCCGCCGACCCCGATGACGAGCCGCCGGTGACGCGGTCGGGCGCTGCCGGGTTCACTGGAAACGAAAAATGCGCATTCTGGCCGAACAGCGCGAAGGCAAGCTCGTCGGTCTGGGTTTTGCCGACGAAGCGCGCGCCGGCATCGAGAATCATCTGCACGGCCGGGGCCGTGCGCGAGGCGGCGTGGCTGTCAGTGAATTTCTGCAAGTTGCCGCAACCTGTGCGATAGCCGGCGACGTCGTAGATGTCCTTGACGGCCAGCCGCAGGCCGGCCAGCGGGCCGAGCTCGGCATGCGCCACCGGCATCTGGCGAAGATCGAGAAAGGCGTTGAGAGGGCCGTGGGTGCCTGTCATCGTTCGCTATCCGGATACGGTTGCCGCAACATCGTTCGATGCCAGAAATTTTACAACCTCGGATGCGATTTTTATTGATTGTGAAACCCATCGCCCTTATATCGCGCTTGCCCAAAGTCGCACGTGCCTGTGGGTGTCCGCCGGTCCTCGAATGGTGAGGGAAATCGGTAAGGTAACTGGAGCCAACCCCTCCAGTCGGTCTAGCGGCCAACCGCCAGCCCGAGGACACCTTGAAGCAACGACGGTGCGGGCCTTTCTGGTGTTCTGCCGGTTGTCCAAAAACCGGGGTTACTGAAGAGGCACACCTTCATTGCCGGCAGTGCGGACGGGTCTCCCATCCAAGCCAAGGCAGACAAAGCGAACCGAGGCCGGGCAAGGCCAAGGTTCACCGCCGCGAGACGGCGCTTCATGGTTCCGGGGTCTCCACCGGCTGGTTCCATGGATTTCCGTCCCGCCTTTGTCCACCGCGTGTTCGCGAGGCTGACAGCCTGCGTCCCGCAGCCTTATGGCGCCCGAAAGGCGCTGATGGAGAGACCCCGATGGCCACCCAGCGCATCCTTGACTTCCTCGCCACCCGACGTCCGACCGGCCCTTGCCTGGTCGTTGACCTCGACGTCGTGCGCGACAATTTTCGCGCCTTCGAGAAGGCGCTGCCCGATTCGAAAATCTACTATGCGGTGAAAGCAAACCCGGCGCCGGAAATCCTGCGCCTGCTTGCCGCGATGGGCTCGTCCTTCGACACCGCTTCCGTTGCCGAAGTCGAGATGGCGATGGACGCCGGTGCGCCGGCGGACCGCATTTCCTTCGGCAACACCATCAAGAAGGAGCGTGACATCGCACGCGCCTACCAGCTCGGCATCCGCCTGTTCGCGGTCGACTGCGTCGAAGAGGTCGAGAAGATCGCCCGTGTCGCTCCCGGCGCGCGCGTGTTCTGCCGCGTGCTGACCGATGGCGAGGGTGCCGAGTGGCCGCTGTCGCGCAAATTCGGCTGCGTGCCGGCGATGGCCGTCGACGTGCTGCGCCATGCCAAGGAGCTCGGCCTCGACGCCTATGGCGTGTCGTTCCATGTCGGCTCGCAGCAGACCGACCTGACCGCTTGGGACCGCGCGCTGGCCGACGCCAAGGTGGTGTTCGCGACGCTCGCCGAGGAAGGCATCGTCTTGAAGATGGTCAACATGGGCGGTGGTTTCCCGACGCGCTATCTGCGTGACGTGCCGGCGGCCCAGGCCTATGGCCAGTCGATATTCTCGGCGCTGCGCAAGCATTTCGGCAATGCCATCCCGGAAACCATCATCGAGCCGGGGCGCGGCATGGTCGGCAACGCCGGCGTCATCAAGTCGGAAGTCGTGCTGATCTCGAAGAAGGCCGCCAACGACAATGTGCGCTGGGTGTTCCTCGACATCGGCAAGTTCGGCGGCCTGGCCGAGACGATGGATGAGGCTATCCGCTATCCCCTCGTCACCCGCCATGACGGCACGGAGACCGCACCTTGCGTGCTCGCCGGCCCGACCTGCGATTCGGCCGACGTGATGTACGAGAAGACACCGTACCCGCTGCCGCTCTCGCTGACCATCGGTGACGAGGTGCTGATCGAAGGCACCGGCGCCTACACGACCACCTACTCGGCGGTCGCCTTCAACGGCTTCGAGCCTCTCCGATCCTACGTGATCTGACGGTTCGAAAGAACCGGTCAGATCATCCCAGGTGGGCGTCCGTCGCCCATCCGGGTTCGCCTGTGGAACAACCTCCGCTCGTGAAGGATCGCGGAAATGGACATTGCAAATTTCATTGTTGAAGGCGCTGCGCGCGGAGTCTCCCCCCTTGAGGGGGAGATGGCCACGAAGTGGCCAGAGGGGGTCGTCGCAGCTGCCGCGACTTCTCTTGGGCTGTCTGGGGTCAGCGCTTCACGCGCGGCGATCCCCTCTGTCGCCTTTGGCGACATCTCCCCCTCAAGGGGGGAGAGTGCCATTGCCATCATTGCCGAAACCGACGCCGATGTCGCGGCGCGCGAGGCGTTGCTCGATCGGGCCATGGGGCCGAAGCGGCGGAAAAAATCGTCGGAGAAGCTGCGGCGTGGCCGTCGGCCCTCTGAAGGCCTGGCCTTTGTCACCCACGATGCTTCGGGCGACGTGGCAGGCACCGTGCGGCTGTGGGATGTCACGCTGGGCGAGGGTGGTCCGGCCGCGCTGCTGCTTGGACCGCTCGCAGTCGATCCATCGCTCAAGAGTGCCGGCATCGGCTCGGCGCTGATGCGCCATGCCATCGCCGAGGCGGCGCGGCTTGGCCACGCCGCGATCCTGCTGGTCGGTGATGCGCCTTATTACGGACGCTTCGGCTTCTCCGCCGCCAGGACCGGTTCGCTCGCCATGCCGGGACCTTACGAGCGGCACCGTTTGCTGGCGCTTGAACTGGTGGACGGCGCGCTCGATGGCCTGCACGGCACGTTGAAGGCGGCGGGGCGCAAGCTGAAGACGCAGGAACTGAATTCGGCGGCCTGATGCTTCAGGCCGCCTGAAGCGGCGCGTCTTCATTCAAAACAATACGCCGCCTATTGGGCAGCGTTGGTTTGTCTGATAGTGGTCAGCCGATCAGCTGGCTGAGGGCCATGGCGACGGTCATGTCGCCTTCGACCTTTATCTTGCCGGTCATGAAGGCCATCGTCGGATTCAGATCGCCAGCGATCAGCGAATCCAGGTCGTCGAGCGAGAGCTTGATGGTGCAGTCGGCGGGTGCGTCTGATGTCGAAACGGTCGCGCCGTCGATGACGATGACGCCGTCGCTGCCGGTGTCGAATTTCACGGAACGATCGAACCCGCTGCTTGCCACGCGCGACTTGATCTTCTCGGCAATCTCCTGAACGCTCACGCTGTTCTCCTTGTCTGGTTGCATCTGTCTCGCAACGGCGCTTCGATCCGGCCGAAGCCCATGCCGCGGTTTCGCGATCACGGTCGCTGCCGCATATAGCTTTGCGTTGACGTTTACGTCAACGCGTATTCCGGTGGCTGGTTCCTGTCCCTCGCGGCAGGTGAGGCCCGATGCGATCGGACCTATGAGCAGGGCAACTCAGTGTTCCTTGAACGCCTTGGTCATTTCCGCCGCGGTCTCGCTTTTTTTGCGGCGCAGCCAGTTGTCGCGGATTTCGTCCTTCGACAGGAAGTTGACCTGATCGATCAGAACCTCATGCACCAAAGGGGCGCCGACACGCGCGTTGACGGTATCGCGGATGGCGGCGCGGAAGGCATCGAGATCGATCGTCGCCTTCTGCGTGAAGTCGATCTGCGGATTGGAATAGAGGTAGGAATAGACCTGGTCGGTGATCAGCGCTTCCGCCGGAATGGACAGCTTCTTTATCTGCTCGGGTTCGACCGTGTAGACGAGCTTTGTCAGGAAATAGCCGCCGATCTGCGAATCGCGGATCAACGGCACCGAAATGATATCGGTCTTGACGTAGTCGAGGCCGCCCAGCATCGGCTTCGGCGTCTCGCCGACACCTTTTTCGCCCGCGGCCTGGAACGAATAGAACACCGCGCCGAGCGTGGCGGCGCAGATCCAGACGGCGATGGCGATGACCTTGATCATCGGGCCTCGTCACGGCCTTGAGATGCCAACGCGGCGTTGCCCTCCTGCCTGAGCAGGATCGCAAATGCGTTCCCTGTGTTCGGGATCATGCCTTTGCCCAGCCGAATTCGCCGGCCGAATAGGTGCCGTCGGTTTCGGCGCGCTGGATGGCGTGCCGCAGCAGGCTGGCGACTTCGTTGACCGCGCTTAGATGCGCCAGGATCGCCGCCTCGTTCTTCGCCAGCTTGTGGCGCAGCCGGGTCAGGCCGTCGCGGTGCTGTTCGAGGAATTCGGCTTCGCTGCCACCCTTCATGGCGCGGGTCAGCTCGTATAGATAGCGGCTCTTGCGGGCGTTCGATGCCTTGAGATCATAGTTGGTGGCGTTGCGGATGCCGGCCGTCTCTTCCTCGACCACTTCCTCGATACGTCCGATGATGGCGGCGAGGTTGCCAGGCCGCGCGAACGGGATCGGCGCTTCCGAAGCGGTCGTGCGTGCTGGCAGGTTGGCGGTGAATTCCGAAAAGTCGGCCATGAAAATCCCGGTCTGGTTAGATTGAAACTCGGATACGCACTATCTCAATGGTTGAGCATGATCCCTCCCAAAACCGGTTCCCGGTTCCGGGGCATGTCCTAGATCTTGATGTCTGTCTTGACGATGGTCTCGTCACCGGTGATCGACCGCGCCGCCCTGCGCTGCAATTCGTGGACCAGCGAGGTCGACAGACTGTTCTGTTGATCCATCTCGGTCCTTTCCGGCCCGCCCGAAACCGGACCGACCGGCACGATGCGCTTGCCTTCGACATAGTGGTCGGCGAGCATCGACTTGGCGATGCCGATGCCACCACGTTCGGCCATGACGTCGGCCACACGCTCCGCAAGCTGCGATTTCCACATGTCGCCGGCCAGGCCCTTGCCGTAGACGCCTTCGGTGTCCTTGGGCAGCATGTTCTGGATGAAGGTCTGCAGCACCATCGCCTCGAACTTCTTGAATTTCTTGGCGGGATCGGTTGCGGCGGCGGCCTTGTCGGCAGTAGCGCGCGACAGGACCGAGCCGGCATCGACCGAAGCGGCGCTGTCGACCGAAAACGCACCCGCAGCACCACCGGCCCGCTTCGTCAGCGCGGCACGGGCGGCCTCGATATCCGTCGGGTCGACGGCTCGGGCCACATCCATAACGATGTCGCTGGGTGGAGAAATCGCCAAGAAAGTCCGCCTTTTGTCGGTTTTCCTTAGCCAGACCATGCCTCAACAAGCTTGTGGCAGGCTTGCGCGGGGAAGGGGAGGCGGGATGAAGGCGTGTCTTTGTCGGCCAAGCGCCAGAAGTGGTCGTTGGCTCGTGGCCGGAAACCGGATGTTCGCCCACCTTGTAGCCTAGCCCGCACTCGCCTAGGTTGCTCTGGCCGGGTGATCGCGAATGCCCTGTCCTCGCGGAGCAACGTATGGAGAAGGCGTGGTTTGAGATGCGCGCGGAAACGCGACGAGTTGTCTAGGTTCGGCGACGCGCATCTACCTCCAAGCGCGATCGAGGAAGCCATAAAATTGGTTCGAATAGATTCGAGTGAGCCATTGATAAATCAAGGTCGTGACTTACTGCACATTGCAGTTTCTGTGTTGTACACAATCGCTGAAGTCTTCAAGGGCGCGCCTATCGCGCCAAAGTCCGCGTAAGGACAGTGCGCGTGTATGGTATATTTTGTGGATATAGAAGCAAATAGTTGCAAATACGGCGGCGTAAGATGCCGCCTAACCTTCGATCTAGTGATGCATCACAAAATATGGTGCCGAAAGACCGTCCGGAGATGGCATGCGATTTGAAAGCGCTCTAGAACGTTCCTTTGCGATTGTTGATCGCACCTTGCGGCAGTCTTTTCGTGAAGATTATTACAAGCGCTGCATGTATGCCGCTTTTGGTATGCAATCATTATTGACTGAATTGGGCTACCCGGCCTCGATACAAGGGGGCGACGTGCTCGCCTTTATGGTTGCGAGGTCGGGAAATGAAGCTGGATTGCAAGGCTTCGCGAATGCCAGTGACGGACACGCCCACTACTGGACAGTTGCGGAAAACCGGCTGATCGATATCGGTCCATACTACCTGCCGCGCGAGTCGAGCTTTTCGGCTGTGCAGGTGCCGCTGATCGCGTGGAGTACGTTCGAACGACTGCCGCCGTTCCTACGGTACCGTGTGGCAGAAGATTTCGGACGGACGACAATTCTTGTTGCCGACGAGTCCATCCAACAGCGGATGGCCAAGTTCATTGAGCTTTGCCGCCGTAAGCTCAAGCAGCAAATTGGTCAGCCCAAGCCGCCCAACTGGATACTGACGGGAACCGCCGCCCTGCTATCCCGGGGAGAGCGAGGCGATCCTTGGGCGCGCAACGCCATGTTATTTTCCACAATGCCCGGCACAGTCGAAAACTTGCCATTCTAGCGGGCAAAACCCGATCAGACGAAAATCTGTTCGGGGTTTGATTCGAACGTTCGCTTTCAGGCACCCGACAATGGCTGCTTCGGTTCACAACAGCCGAAATCCCTCCTCTACTCCTCATGGCCGCTTCTGCGCGATAATATCCAGCCGCTCGCGGTCGGAGCGTTCGCGCTCGTCGCGGTTGCGCACGTCCTTGTAGGCGCGCTCGACCATGTTGGTGCGCGCGGTCGCGGCGGCGATGAGGCTGGCTTCCTGCTTCGCGCTTGCCAGGTTCGCCTCCTGGCGCACGACGGCCTGGGCGATGCGGCGATGGTAGAGATCGGGGAACAGGCCGGAAAGCGAATCGGCCTGGTCGAAATGTCCGACCAGATCACGGGCTTCGGCCTCGGCGGCGCTGGCTGCCGCAAGGAAGGTGGCGTGATGGGTTTCGTGCAGCGCCTTCAGCTGCTCCTGCACCTTGACCAATTTCCTGAGGCGGTCCTTGCGCGTGCTCATTTCTATCTCGCCAACGTCAGGTCGACAAAGCCGTCGACGAACAAAGACAGCATGGTGCCGATGGCGAAGTAGAAGATGATCATGCCGCCGGCGATGATGAAGGGCTGGGAGATGAAATAGATCGGGATCTGCGGTGTCAGCTTGTTGACGAAGCCGATCGTCAGATTGACGAGAATGGCATAGGCGACAAACGGGCTGCCGAGGCGGATGACCAGGAAAAACGTGTCCGACACCGTGTCGGTGACATCGACGAGTGCCGCCTGCGGGTTGAAGAAGATATTGACCGGTGCGACCGTGTAGGAAGAAACCAGCGCGCGTACTATCTCGTGGTCGAAATCGAAGACAAACAGCATCAGCAGCGCCGAGAACGAGATGATGGCGGCAAGGGCCGCCTGGGGTTCGGGCTCCTCGATCGCCGGTCCGCCGGTGCCGCCATAGCCGATCAGCATGGCGATGGCCGAGCCCATGAAGCGCAGGGCTTCCATGTAAAGCCTGGTCATGGCGCCGATCAGGCCGCCGACCAGCAGTTCCGAGATGATCATCGGCACCAGGATCTGCGGGCGCGGGTCGACGAAGGGAAAGATCTTGTCCCACAGGAAGGCGAGCAGGCCGCCGGTGGCGGCGACCGCCACGAACAGCCTGACCTGGACCGGAACGCGGGCGCTGGACAGGCCCGGCATCAGCATGAAGCAGGCGCCGATGCGGCAGAAGGCGAGGAACGCCGCGATGACGACGCCTTGCGAGAGCACGCTCACGATATGGTTCCGAGCACCCTGATCTCGACGCCCTTGGCGATTTCGACGTGGCTGAGCACCGGCAGCGTGGTGAACAGCCGCTCGATGATCATGCGCACATAGGGGCGGGCATCGGGCGCGGTGACCAGCACGAAACGCTCGCCGGCTTCGAGAAATTTCTTGATCGCCTTGGTCGCGTCCTGGCCGAACTCTTCCAGCTGGCGCGGGTCGATGTCGAACTCGCGCACCTCGCCCTTGGCGTCGCGCTTGAGGCTCTGGTGGAAGGCGAGGTCCCAGCGGTTGCCGAGGCGCAGCACCTTCAAAACGCCGCTCTCGGAGAGGTCGCCGCAGATCTGCTGGGCCATGCGGATGCGGACATGTTCGACGATCTGCTCGGTGCGGCGCACATGCGGCGCGATCTCGGCGATCGCCTCGATGATCAGGTGCAGATTGCGGATCGAGACCCGCTCGGCGAGCAGCAGCTTCAGCACCGCCTGCAGGCCGGGATAGGAGATGTGCGTGGTGCAGATCTCGTCGGCGAGCTTGCGATATTCCTGGTCCTGCCGTTCGAGCAGCGCCTTCATGTCCTTGTAGGACAGAAGCTGCGGCAGGTTGTTGCGGATGACCTCGGAGAGATGGGTGAGCAGCACCGACATGTTGTCGGCGAACGTGTAGTTTTCGCGCTTAAGGTCTTCAGCGAAGGTTTCGAGCACGGAGTAGGCCCGCATGCCGAAGGCCGGCTCGCGGATTTCCTCGCCCGGTATTTCGGGTATGTCGCGGTTGCCGAGCAGCACCATGATCTCGCCGACGCGCATCTGGTATTCGGCCACCACGGTGCCGTGCACCTTGATCTGGTAGCTCTTCGGCGGGATGGCGAAATCGTCGGCGACACGCACCTCCGGCACGACGAAGCCGTACTGGGTGGCGAATTTCTTGCGCATCTTCCCCATGCGGAAAACCAGTTCCTGATGCGATGTCAGCAGCCTTGTCGACAGCTGCTTGCCGATCAAGAGTTCGATCTCGGCGGTGGCGAGCGAGGCCTTGACCGAGTTCTTCTCCTCCTCGACCTTGGTCGCCTTCTCCTGGTCCTTGATCGCCTCGGCTTCGGCGACGGCGCGGTTGTGGCGCATCGGGATGACGTAGCCGAGGCCGGCCATGCCAGCGGCGAGCGCAAAGAACGGGAACAGCGGCAGGCCGGGCATCAGGCCGAGCAGCACGAGCAGCGATGCCGCCACGTAGAGGGCGCGCGGGTGGGCGCCGAGCTGGCCGAACACCGCCTGGTTGGTCGAGCCGCGGGTGCCGCCCTTGGAGACGAGCAGGCCGGCGGCCAATGAGACGATGAGCGCCGGAATCTGGGTGACGAGGCCGTCGCCGACCGACAGCTTGATGAACACGTCGGCGGCTTCGCCCATGCCCATGCCATGCCTGATGTAGCCGATGGCGATGCCGCCGACGATGTTGATGGCGGTGATGATGAGGCCGGCGATGGCGTCGCCGCGGACGAATTTCGAGGCGCCGTCCATCGAGCCGAAGAAGGAGGATTCCTCTTCCAGCTCGCGGCGGCGCAACTGCGCGGTCTTGTCGTCGATCATACCGGCGGAGAGGTCGGCGTCGATCGACATCTGCTTGCCGGGGATGGCGTCCAGGGTGAAGCGGGCGCCGACTTCGGCGATACGGGTGGCGCCCTTGGTGATGACGATGAAGTTCACCACGATCAGGATCATGAAGACGATGAGGCCGATGACGAAGTCGCTGGCCATCACCAGCTTGGAGAAGCCGGCGATGACATAGCCAGCGGCGTGCGTACCCTCGTTTCCATGCGACAGGATCATGCGCGTGGTGGCGATGTTGAGCGATAGCCTGAGCATGGTGGCGATGAGCAGCACGGTCGGGAATGACGAGAAATCGAGCGGCCGTTGGATCCATAGCGCCACCATCAGGATCAGTACCGAAAGCGCGATCGAGAAGGCGAGGCCGATGTCGATGAGAAAGGCCGGGATCGGCAGGAACAGCACGGCCAGGATGATGACGATGCCGATGGCGAAGAAAACGTCGCGGCCGTTCTTGGCCACCGCGCCGGGCTGGATGCTTTCGCTGATCGCCATGTCGTCCTCAAAACCTTAGACTGCCGAGCGCGCGACAGCCCTGTGAGGGTAGCCCGCCAAGCTTGCGCGAGAGTGGGAGACTGGCTAGTTCGAACGATCATGCGAGGATCATTCGCGCCGGCCGACTTTGCGAAAGAAGGAAAATCCCATACTTCTGATCATCGGCACCATTCGCTTGCCGCCAAACAAATTGGAGGAAGCCAAGCCCGCCATGGAACGCATGGTTTCCGGCAGCCGCGCGGAGCCCGGTTGTGTCCAATATTCCTACGCGCAGGATGTGCTCGATGCCGGGCTCATTCGGGTCACCGAAGTCTGGAGCGACCGGGCAGCACTGGACGCGCATTTCGCCTCGCCGCACCTTACGGACTGGCGTGCGTGTTGGCCGGCACTTGGCATCGGCGAGCGCAACCTCATGCTCTATGAAGCCGGCGAGCCCATGCCGACCTGATCGGTTTGCCACAATGGCGCCTCGTCCGTCGCCATTGCGGTTGCCATGCCCTGTCGCCGGGCGTATCAGGCGGGCCTTCCACTGCCTTTTGTGATGTCGGCGAGCCGCCCCGGTGCTTTCCAGAAACCACAGCGAAGTCTACGCCCGCCGGCTGCGCGCGGTGCTGATCCGATCGGTGCCGCTGCTCGAGGCGCGCGGCATCGCGGTGGTCATTCTGGCCGGCGCCGTCGGCGTGATGGCGGGCATACTGGTCTCGGCGATGAGCCAGATCGTGCAGGACCTGCACCGGCTGTTGTTCGGCGTCCAGCCCGGTGGTCGGCTTTCAGGCATGTTCTCGCTCACCAATCCGGTGCAGGCGCTGGTACCGGCGATCGGCGGCATCCTGCTCGGGCTAACGGTGATCTGGCTCAGAATCCGGAAATTCCGCACCCCGATCGACCCGATCGAAGCCAACGCGCTCTATGGCGGACGCATGTCGCTGACCGACACCTTCATCATCGCCGGCCAGACGATGATCTCCAGCGGTTTTGGCGCCTCGGTCGGGCTGGAAGCCGGCTACACGCAGGTCGGGTCCGGCCTGGCGTCATGGCTGGCGCGCTTCTTCAGGCTGCGCCGCAACGATGTCCGCATCCTGGTTGGCTGTGGTGCGGCCGGCGCCATAGCGGCCGCCTTCGATGCACCGCTGACCGGCGCCTTTTACGGCTTCGAACTGATCATCGGCATCTATTCGGTCGCCAATGTCGCGCCGGTCATGACCGCCGCGATCTCAGCCTCGCTGACTGCCGAAATGTTCGGCGGCGTGCCGTTTCCGCTCGAGCTTTCGGGCCTGCCGGCGCTCACCGCCAGCCAGTACGTGCCGTTCCTGCTGCTTGGCTTGCTGGGCGGCGCCGCCTCGATCGCCATCATGCATCTGGTGACGCTGATCGAACGTGGTTTTGCCAGGCTATCGATCGATGCGTCGCTGCGCCCCGTCATCGGCGGCGTCGTCGTCGGCTTGTTGGGGCTGATCACGCCACAGGTCTTGTCCAGCGGCCATGGCGCGCTGCATCGCGAATTCTCGATGAACTACGGGCTGGCCGCGGTGGCCAGCGTCTTCGTGCTCAAGCTGGCGGCATCGGCGGTCTCGCTGGGGTCGGGCTTTCGCGGCGGATTGTTCTTTGCCTCGCTGTTCCTTGGCGCCCTGCTTGGCAAGGCGTTTGCGGATGTGATGGCCATCGTCTCCCCGGCAACCGGCATCGACCCAGCCGTCGCCGCCGTCGTCGGTATGACGTCGCTCGCCGTCGGCGTCGTCGGCGGACCGCTGACGATGACCTTCCTGGCGCTGGAATCGACCCGCGACCTGACGCTGACCGGTGTCGTGCTTGCGGCCTCGATCATTTCGGCGATCCTGGTGCGCGAGACCTTTGGCTACTCCTTCTCGACGTGGCGCTTCCATCTGCGCGGCGAGACCATCCGCAGCGCTCACGATGTCGGCTGGATGCGCAGCCTCACCGTAGGCTCGATGATGCGCAAGGACATCAAGACCATTTATGCCTCGACGACGCTGGCCGCCTTCCGCAAGCAAGTGCCGCTAGGCTCGGCCCAGCGCGTCATAGCCGTCGACGCGGGTGATCGCTATGTCGGCGTGCTGATCGTGGCTGAACTGCACAGCGATCCTTCCGACGGCGAGGTGCCGGTGCGCGATCTTGCCAAGTACAAGGACGCGGTGCTGGTGCCGAGCATGAACGTGCAGGCCGCCGCCGAAACGTTCCAGCGCGCGGGCGCCGAAGAACTCGCCGTGGTCGAGGATTTCACCGACCATATCGTGCTGGGGCTTTTGACCGAAGGTCATTTGATGCGGCGCTACGCCGAGGAACTCGATAAGGCGCGCCGGGACCTGTCGGGTGAGGGGTAGGGGAAGCCAAGCCGGATGCCAGAGAGGGCAGGCGCGGTTGCGAAGCCTAATGCTCGATCGGTCCCTTGGCCATCACGAGAGCCGTGCCGGCGGTCGTCGGGCGCTCGATCATGCGCCGCACGCGCGGCGGTTCGTCGCCGCTGTGCAGTGCCCGGATGCGCTCGCCGATGACGGCGTCGGCATGGGTGATGCGTCCATTGTGGCGCACATATTCGATCCAGGTCGGCGTGTGATAATGCTCGATCCAGATCGCCGGATTTTCCAGGTCGCGCGCCAGCGTCCAGTTGCGGGCGCCGTCACGGCGGCGGATGCGGCCGCGTTCGGCCATGATGGCCAGGAACTCCGGCACATCCTCGTTGCGGATGATGTATTCGATCATGATGGCGATCGGCCCGCTGCGCGGCTTCAGGTCGAGCGCGAGATGCGGCTCCCTGAAGCGGTTGAGCGGGTCGAGGTTGAGCACCTGCTGTTGCGGCAGCGGCAAAAGCAGGCCGATGGCGCCGCCGGCCAGCATGGCGATGCTGGCGGCGATCAGCGCGGTTTCGGCGCCATGCGCATCGGCGACGACGCCCCAGATCCAGCTGCCGAGCGCGATGCCGCCGAAGGTCGCGGTCTGATAGACCGACAGCACCCGGCCGACCACCCAGCGCGGTGTCGCCATCTGCACCGTGACGTTGAAATGCGAAAGCGCGATGACCCAGCAGGCACCGCCGACAAGCAGCCCGAGTGAGGTCTGCCAGGCATGATGGCTAAGGGCGGCATTGAAAGCGCAGACGGCGAAGCCGGCGAAAGCACAGCGCACCATCGTCTCGCTGGACAGCAATTGCCGCAGCCTGACGCTGATCAAGGCGCCGCCGACGGCGCCGATGCCGAAAGCGCCAAGCATGATGCCGTAGGTCAGGGCATCGCCGTTGACGACATCGCGCGCCACCAACGGCAGCAGTGCCAGCACCGCGCCGGCGCTGAAGCCGAAAGCCGCGCCCCTGACCAGCACCTTGCCGATGTTGGGCGACATGGCGACATAGCGCAGGCCGGCGCCCATGGCGGCGCCCAGCGACTCGCGCGGCAAGGTCGATACCGGCACGTCCGGCTTCCAGCGCGCCAGAACGACGATCAGGCCGATGTAACTCACCGCGTTTGCCGCAAACGCGGCCGCCGCACCGGCAGCGGCGACGATGATGCCGCCGATCGCCGGGCCGACGCTGCGGGTAAGATTGAAGCCCATCGAGTTGAGCGCGACGGCGGCCGGGACCTTGTTGCGAGGGACGATGTCGCCGACGGAGGCCTGCCATGACGGGCTGTTGAGCGCGGTGCCGCTGTCGATCAGGAAGGTGAAGGCAAGCAGCGTCCACGGCGTGATCAGGCCCGAATAGGTGAACAGGGTCAGGAGCACCGAGACGACCAGCATGAAGGTCTGGGCGACCAGCATCACCTTGCGCCGGTCGAAACTATCGGCGATGGCGCCGGCAACGAGCGCGAACAGCATGATCGGCAAGGTGGTCGAAGCCTGGACCAGAGCCACCTGATAGGGCGAGGTGGCGATCGTGGTCATCATCCAGGCGGCGCCGACGCCCTGGATCAGGCCACCGAAATTGGAGATGAGACTTGCGCCCCATACGGCGCGGAAAATGCCGTGCCGGAAAGGCGCCAGCGCCGAGACGCTCTCGCTGTCCGGCTTTTCGTCAATCATCGGGGGTTCCTGCCATGTCGTGCCGATTCGTCAGGCGATCCGTTTGCTCAGACCGTTTGCCGAAAGTAGGGCATGGCGCCGCAAAGGGCGAATGTCTTTCGAAAAAGCCCATGGTCCAACAATGGGATAGAGGAGGTCCACGCCCTTGTCCGCTGCCAGACCCGAGGATGCATCGGGCCGGCAACCGACCTACCCGAATGCAAAACGGCAATCTAGCTAGCCCCAGCCGCGCGCAAGCGTTGGCATTCGTTCCAACACAATCCGGACGGATAGCTGCCGCTCAGAACCCGTTCTGAATGCGCTCGAAGATGACGTTGGTGAAGGCCGATATCTGGCTGCCGATGAAAGGGCCGGTCAGCGCCACCACCAGCATGATGGCGACGATCTTCGGCACGAAGGTCAAGGTGATCTCCTGGACCTGCGTCAGCGCCTGGATGAGGGCGATGCCGATGCCGACCACCATGGCGACAAGCACCACTGGGGCGGACGCGGTGAGCACCGTCCACACCGCGTACTGGACGATGTCGAGAGCGTCGGCCTCGTTCATGGGACTGGCTCTCTGTCGAAAACGTCAGCTCGCTGCCTTGACCGAGACTCCCGGGCCGACCGCGACTTCGGTGCCGTTCTGCAGCACGGCGATGAGGCCGCTGCTGGCGAGGCGCACCGACGCCACCGTGCCCGTCGTCTTGCCGTCGGCGGAGGTTATCGAGCGCCCGATCAGCGCGTCGGCCTGCGACAGCGCCGACGACTGCATGATCTGGTCGAGCTTGGTGTTGCTTTGCACCGATTGCTCGACCTGCGAGAAGGTGGCGAGCTGGGCGACGTACTGCGTCGAGTCCATCGGCTTCGTCGGATCCTGGTTCTTCATCTCGGCGATCAGAAGCTTCAGGAAGGACTGGTAGTCGACCGCTGTCTTCGAAGTCGACGCGGTGGCCTGGTTGGTGCCGGTCGGTATCGTCGTCGTCATGTCCACGTTCATCAGTATCGTGCTCCCACAGCCAGCGGGCGTTCGGCACCCGGAACGTCGTCATTGCCACCCAGCGCGCGGCGTTCGAGCGGATAGAGCGCGCGAATTGCCTTCAGCGCCTCGTAAATATGACCCTCGCCGACCATGCGGTCGATCTGTTTCAGCGCGCCGCAGATCTGAGTGTCCTCGAAGCTTGCAAGCAGCAACGGCAGCGAGCGGCGGAACATGTCGCGCGCGGCGGCCGCGCCGGCCGGATTCATCAGCATGACCTGCAGGATGAAATACAGCTGCTTGAGCGGCGTCGAGGCATCTTCGGCCTGGATCACGTGGCTTTCGAGCAGGAACTGCACGTCGTTCATCAATTCGACGGTGACCTTGCGGTCGACACGGATGACGGCGCCGTTAATGTAGATCTTTTCATTCGGCTTGAGCGATATCTTCAGCGTGTTGGTCATTGAATGCCGTCCCTGATGATCTGGGACACTTCGATCAGCCCTTCGAAATTGTTGGTGCGGCCCTGGCGAATATCCTCCGCCTCGCGCAGCAGCCACAGACCGATGGAAATGAGGTTGGCGCGCAGTTCCTTGGGCAGGGCGTTGTCGCTGGAGCCGAGGTCCTCGACGAAAGCGGTCCAGACACGGTTGGTGAAATTCAGCGCCTCGATCGCCTCCATCGAACCGTGGCCGGCCGCCGCCGCTGCCGCCAGCATGTCGATCGAGCGGGTCAGCAGTTCCCGCTCGCGATCCTTCGCATCGGCTACGGAGGTGCTCTGGATGTCGGCGTAGGAGAATTGGTACATCGTTGGGGCTCTACCGTTCCGTTAAGCGTTGTCAGGTCAGGTAATTCAGCAGGCTGAGCTGCTGCAGGCGTGCGGTCAGCGCGAAGGACGTTTCGATGTGCTGCGTCAGGTCGGCGACGCGGGTCGCGGCTTCGGCTGGATCGACGCCAACGAGATCGACAATATGCCGTTCGAATAGATCGGTCTGTGTTTTCATACGGTCGTTTGCATCGGACAGCCGCTTCTGGACGATGCCGGTCTCGGACTGAACCTGGGCAATGCCGCTCAGCGCTTCGCCGACCAGCAACGTTGAGCGGCTGACGACCGTGTTCTTCGCAGCCTGGCTGATGTTGCTGGACATCAGGCTGGCAACCATGGTTGCCGCCATGGCGAGCTTCTGGATACCGTCGCTGTTGGCGCTGGTCGAGGTCGGTGTGGTTTCGTTGAGCGCGATGCGGCTGACGATCTGCTGGTCGGTGGCGTTCGACCAGTTGCCTTGCCAGCCCGGACCCATGAACTGCGGCACGACATCGTTGGTGATGAAATCGTCCATCTGCGCGGCAGTGATATTGGCGGCTGCCGGGTCATCCGGGGTGAAACCGAAATTGGTGACGAAGGAAGCATCGAATGCCGCCTTTGCCGGCGAGCCCGCGGCGCTGAAGTCGTTGATCGGCTTGACGTCGGTGTTGGTGCCGGCGAACAGGTACTCGCCGTTGACGCTGGTGTTGAGGATCGAGGTCAGCTGCTGAATGGTCGCTTTGCCGGAATCCCGGGTAAGACTGTTGGAAGAATCGCTTGATGAGGCGGTGGTCAGGGCGGACAGGAATGTCTGAGCGGCGCCGGAGAGCTGGCCAAGCGAGGTCTGCGTCGAGGAAAGCCGGGCGCCGACCAGGCCGTTGGAGTCGATGATGACATTGAGCCGGTCGAGATCGCGCTGGAAGGTGACGGACTGGGCGGTGCGCCCTCCGAGAGCCAGGCCGACATCGGCGACCTTGCCGCTTGAGGACTCCTTCGTGGCTTTGACGAGATCGGCCTGCATGCGCATCTGCTGGGAGCGCATGGCGTTCGATATGGCGGCTGACGAGACGGAAGTCATGGATTATCCCACCGCGTTGAGCAAGGCCGCCATCATGTCGTCGACGGTTTTCATCATCCGGGCTGACGCCTGATAGGTGTGCTCGAGGTCGAGGAGCAGCGACATTTCCTGGTCGACATTCACGCCGGTCGCGTTGGACAGCGCCTCGGCGCTGCGCGAGGCCAGTGCTTCCTTGGCGTCGGAAGCGGTCGATGCCTGCTGGCGCACGCCCTCGAACCAGCCGATCGAGTTGGCCGCGTAATCGGAAACGCTGGACGTTGCCGAAACCCCGGCGGCGGGGTCGAAGGTCATCGGCTGGTCGAGCCGATCGCCATAGGCGATCAGCAGGGTGGAATAGGATGCGCCGCCGGTGTTGACGACATAGGCCGCGCCGTTGGCACCGCCATCGCGCAGCAGCGTCGGATTGCCGCCGGCGCTCGGGTCCATCGCCGCATTGACGCTGATGGATGCGGCGAGGCCGTTGATCAGCGTGCCCGCTGCCGGCACGGCCGGCGCGCCCGACCATGTGAACAGGCCCGCGGCATTGGGCATTGCCGGTGCGGTTTCGGCAAAGGCCGTGATCAGGCCGCGCGCGGTCTCGTCGAGCTGGCTCTGCATGGTCGTGGCGACGCCGTCGCGCAGTTGCAGCAGGCCGGCAAGCGTGCCGCTGGCGCTGGTGTTGCCGCCTGCTCCCGCCGAGATCGGCACATTGTCGATATAGACGGCATTGCCGGCGGCGCCCGCGGTGTAGCCGGCCGACGCCGCGAAGCTGACCGCGCGCGGTATCGTCTCGAACAATGTCGTGCCGTCGCCGGTGGTGATGACCATGTCGTTGTCGCCACGCGTGAAGGTCGATACCGGGACATAGTTCGAAATCTTCTTCAAAAGCGCGTCGCGCTGGTCGAGCGCGTCGGAAACGTCGTTGCCGGAGCGGGTTCCGGACATGACCGCCGTGTTGGCATCCTGGAACTGGCTGAGCAGCGAGTTCAGGTCGTCGACCGCCGTGGCGATCTGGCCGTCGGTCTGGGTGCGGAAATCCTGGACGGCCTTGGAGCCCTCATTCAGCGAACGCACAACCTGCTTGGCGGCGTCGATGACGCTGGCGCCGAGGTTCTGGTTGGACGGCGAGGTGGCGTAGAGCTGCAGCGCCTGCTGCAGGTTGGCGATCGCGGTCGAGGGCGAGGACGCATTGTCGACGCCGTTGACCGCAACGCCCAGCTGATCCATGCCGCTGAAGAGTGCGTTCTGGCCGCTCCAGGCCGACAGCGCGCCGAGGTTCTGGCGGAACAAGAGGTCGTTGGTGACGCGTTGGATATCAACCGAACGCGCGCCCGGCGCCGTGCTGGTGACGATGGCCTGGCGGCGCGAATAGTCCGGATTGGAGGCGTCGGCGACGTTGCGCGAGACGACGCTGGTCTGTCGCGCGGTGTTCATAAGCGCCGACTGGGCGATACTCAATGCGGTAGACAGTGACATGCGGGTCTTTCGCGGGCGGCGCCCGTCTTATCTCTTCAGGTTGACAAGGACGTCCATCAGATCGGAACCGGTCTGGAAGACTTTCGAATTGGCGGTGTAGCTGCGCTGCGCCGCGATCATGTTGGTCAGTTCTTCGGCGATATCGACGTTGGAATTCTCGAGCGCGCCCGAGATGATGGAGCCGAGCTTGCCTTCATTGGCGAAGCCGACACGGACCGCGCCCGATTCGGTGCCCTGCGAGTAGACGTTGCCGGGCAGTGCGGTGAGCTGGTCCGGGCTCTGCACGTCGGCCAGCGGGATCTTGTAGAGCGGCTTGGTGGAACCGTCCTTGTACTGGGCGTAGATGGTGCCGTCCTTGCTGATCTGGACCTTGTCGATGGTGCTCGGCGCATTGCCGTTGACCTGGGCATCGGAAACGGTGAAGCCGGTGCCGAGCTGGGTCAGCGCCGACAGGTCGAGATTGAGGCTGGCGCCGTTCGGCACGGTAAATGAAACGCCGGTGGGAGTGCCGGTGAGCTTGCCGGTGGTGGTGTCGAAGGTCAGGTTGGCCGAGCCCAGCAAGCCGCCGGCGGTGTAGGGGAACGATGTTCCAGGGGTGGCCTTCGACTGATCGAAGACCGCCACCTGCCAGGTGCCGGCGCCGGTGTTGGTGAAATAGACGTCGAGCAACTTCTTGTTGCCGAGGTTGTCGTAGGCGACCATCGAGGATTTCGACGTGTATTGCGCGCCCGCAGCGTTGGCGGCGGGCAAGTTGGCGGTCGCGACCGGTGTCGCGCCCGCCGGCAGGTTGCCGGCATAGCTACCCTCGGTGCTCGGCGTCGCGGTCATTCCCTGGTCGGAGATGACAACCGGGACCAGTCCCTCGAAACCGTTGACCGTTGCCGCGGGTACGCCGTTGTCGTAGCTGTAGGCCATCAGCTGGAAGCCGGCCGAGTTGACCAACCTGCCCTGCCCATCGGGAACGAAGGCGCCAGCGCGGGTCAGGTAGGGCGTACCGCTCGGATCTTGAACGACAAAGAAACCATCGCCGCTGACGGCAAGGTCGGAGACCGAGGTCGTGTACTGGAGCACGCCCGGATCGCTGACCGCCTGACGGATCGTCGTGGTGACGCCGCCAGAATTGTAGGCACCGCCCGTCGACGGCATGACCAGCGTCGAGAATTCGGCGGAGGACCGCTTGTAACCGGTGGTGTCGGAATTGGCGATGTTGTCGGCGACCGTCGACAGGCGGTTTGCCTGCGCGTTCATGCCGGACACGCCGGTCCGCATCATTCCATAGAGGCTCATCGAAACGTCTCCGCTGTGTCCATGCCACTGGCTACGAGGCTACGCGTGTTTTCTTGCGCGAGGCTGGCGCGGCGCTGCATCAGAAGACCAGCCGGTAGCCCAGGAAACGCTTGGAATCGATCGGGTCGGTGCCCAGCTTTTCGCGCAGCTTCTTGCGCAGTTTGCTGATGTGGCTTTCCACCACGTTCTCCTCGACCTCTTCGTCGAAGATGCCGTAGATGGCGTTGAAAACCTGGGTCTTGGTGACGCGACGCCCGCGATTGCTCGCCAGATATTCGAGGATGCGGCGCTCACGACGCGGCAGGGGCAGAGGCTGACCGTCGATCTCTGGGTCACGGCCGTCCATGAAGATGCGCATGGCGCCGATCTCGGTGTAGGCGACGTCTTCCTGGGCGCGACGGCGGATGGCGGTGATGCGGGCCAGTATCTCGCGGATATGGACGGGCTTGCGAATGACGTCGTCGACGCCGCTCTCGAACAACCGCAGCGTGTTCTCCAGGGAATGCTGCTCGCTGAGCGCAATGACCGGAGCGCCGGTGCGGTCGCGGATCTGACGGGGAGAGATGGAGCCTTCGCGGCAGTCGCCGATGAGGAAGGCTCTGACCGAGCGCAGATCGGTGTCGGCGGCCGAACTCACCCACTCACCGAATTCGCCGGATGCAAAGCCTGCACAGGCGATGCCCTCACGATCGAAAAGTGAATTGTATCCCTCTGTTACGAGCTCGCGCTCGTCAACGATCACAATCATCGGCCCCGCCTTCCGAATCAAATCATTTGCCCCGTGAAAAGAGGCGTAACCGCTGGGGAGAATCCTGAACAACCGTCATTTCTTGTAGCTAGTTTCTTGGGAGTCTGGAATCGTATCGGTTGCATTAGCTCGCAGCCAGATATGCTTTCGGGGGGTTGTGCGGTTGCTTTATTAGAAGCTGAAAATACGCTTATGGGTTGCAGAAGCCGCGGGCGTTCGCGGTCCATTTTCCAAAGCCGGTGGCGACCATGTTGGCAATGACGCGACAGACATAGGTCTTCTGCGCGGGATCGTTGTCGGGACCGGCATGATAGCGAGCGACGGCCATCGACCAGGTCTCGTGACGGGCATGGAGGCTGGCCAGGAAGCGCGCCGCGTAGTCGACGTTCTGGCGTGGGTCGAGCATGTCCTCGACGCTGCGAAAATGCGACGCGTGGTAGTGATGGTTGATCTGCATGCAGCCCAGGTCGATCAGCGTCTTGCCCTCGCGGCGGGCGTCGGCGAAGGCGGCAAGCGCTTCGGCCCGGCTTCGTGGGAAGACCGCTTTTCCCTCTATATTCAACGCATTGGGTTGAAGGCTGCCCTTGTTGCCGGTCTCCGTCAAGCCGACCGCGTAGAGGATGCCGGCGGGCACGCCATAGCGATCGGCGGCGCGCAGGATCTCCGGCTCGCATGGGTTGGTGGTGGCAGCGGCGACACTGGCGACGCTAGATAAACATATCGCCGCCAGCGCGCTCGCGAGAAGGCGAAGTGCCGCGGCCGTAGTCCTGCGCGTCATCGTTGCGGTTCCCCGTGGACTGCCGATCCGGTTGCTGGCCGCCGGCTCCACTACTACCAGCTCCCGAATTCCCCGGTTGGAAGGACGATGGATCGCGGCCTGTTGCCGCCGGCAAAGGGGCGGTTGCATCGGTGCGGGCAGTGGAGGGAACTGCTACTGAAGGTTGCAGGATCGTGACCTTGTCAACCTCGAAGCCGAGCCCGCGCAGCGATTTGACGATGGCCTCGCTGTCGGCGGACAGCCGACGGTAGGCGTCATGTGTTTGGGGCTTCAGCTCAATCGAAAGTTGTTCTCCGGAGAGGCGAAGATTGGCCGTCACCATGCCGAGTTCGGCGGGGTGAAGTTCGATCTTCAACACATGTGTCGGAACGGCCACAGGGCTGGCCGGCTGAGTGGCCGCGGATGAGACTGAAAGCGCCTTTTGCGGGCCGTTGTCGGCGGCTATGGCGTTGATCACATCGAGGGCTGCCTGGCTGATGGGACTTTGCGGCGGTGCCGGGTAGCTCTGTTCGGACACCACGTCGATGCGTGCGGCGGACAGGGATTGTTTTCCCGCCTCGGGCCGCATCGCGGACTGGACGTCCTCGATACTCTTCATCGTCGATGTGGCGTGCTTCGACCGTACGCCGGGCACGTCGGCAGCCGGCGCGTCCGGCTGCTTCTGGGTTGCCACCGTGTTGTCGCGTTTCGGCGCACTCGAGATAGCACCGGCAGCGCTCGATGGCTGAGCGTCAAGTTCCGTCAGGGGTCCGTCGGCGATCGAAGCCTGCTCCGGCTTCGACATGGTTTCGAGGGCCTCTTGTCCGGTCGTGGACTTTGACCGGTGGGTCTTTGGCGGTGGAGCCTGCCGGTCGAGCGCCGGGTCCGACGGGCTCTCGCCCAGTGCCGCATCGCGCCCGGCTGCCTTGGACGATGTCGAGAAATGGCGCAGGTCATGAAATGCGATCAGCAGCGGCAGGTCGTCCTGAAGCGGCTCGGCATCGGCGTCCGGAGCCGTCTCTTCGGCGTCGGCATCGTCCTTGTGCGACTCTGCTTCCAGGTCGTCCTTGCTGGCTTTCACGGTCGGCCCTCTAGCCGAGACGATGTTTTCTGGATCGGCCGATGGCGGCTCGGCCTTGCCGGCATGCCCGGCAAGACCGGCAGCGAGCTTGCACCAGCGCTGGTCGCGCGATCCCGCTTCCGTCGTCGGCTGCCGTTCCGGGCGGGCGGGAGCGGCGTCGCCGCGCAGCATCTTGCCGAAGCCGTCGTCGTTCCTGCCATTCGCGGCCGGTTGCTCCGACGTCGCGCGCGTGGAGGCAAATCCTGGCAGGGCCGAGCCGAGGCTGGTGGTCATTTGGGGGCGGCTCCAAGCATCTGGTCGATAAGGTCGAGCTGTCGACGTGTTCTGGTCATGGCGGCGTCGGTCGGATCGGTGGGCTCGGCAGCGGGCGATGGCGCCGAGGCCGGCGCGGCAGTCGCCACGTCGCCAGACGCCGCCGCAACCGCCGCCTTGGCGGCTGGTCCGTTGGAAGCCGCGGTGACGGCGGGTTGGTCCGAGATCGCGCCTTCGACCGGTGGCAGTCCGCTGTCATCGGCGCCTTGCGCCGTGGCGATCTCGGGCACCGGTGGTTGCTCGGCCGCGACAGGGGCAGGCCTTTCCTCGGGAACGGCGGCGGGCGGCGCGACGACTTCGCCGGCAATAGCTTGCGCGGCGTCGAGCAAGGCGCGATCGCCTTCCGACAGCCGGCTGCGGTCGATCTTGCCAAGCTTGGCGCGGACGTCCTCGATGGTGCCCGAGGTGACGGTGGAAAGGCTGGCATAGAGCAGGGCGCGTGGATCGTCCTGGTTGGTGTTGCCGTCGCGGCCCTGCTCGGCCCGAGCCGAAGCAAAAGCCGACAGGTCGTTCAGACCGTCGATCGCGGCGCGGCGGGCGATGCGCAGATAGATCACTTTCTCGCGCTCGGAATCCATCATCGAGGTGATGTCGCCCAGCTTGTCCTGGCTGATCGACATGTGCAGCGCGATGACGCCGGAGACGAAGGAGTCGGCGAACTGGCTGGCATAGGGCGAATGGAGGTAGCGCTCGACATACTGCGTGGAGGCAAGCGCGAAGCGTGCCGCGTCACCTTGCGCGACTGAAATGCCGACCGAACGGCGAAGTGCCGCTTCCTCGACCAGCGTGCCGGGGCCGAGCAATCTTGCCTCATCGAGCAGGCGGAGTGCGGCCGCCGGCTGGTCGCCGGCAAGCAGCGAGCCTTTGACCAGGGCAAGGAAAGCGCCGAGATCGGGAGGCAGTGCCATCGGATCGATCGGCCTCAAGGCTTCGATCGCCTCGCCGGGCCGGCCGGTCAGGTAGTCGATCACGCCTTTGGCTATGACAAGGCTTTGCGGGTCCGTCGTGGCGCGCGACGTGGCGACCTCGACGGTCACCGGATTGCCGCCGCTCATGCCGTAGACAAGCAGGGCGCGAAAGTTCTTGGGATCCTTGTAATCCTCGGCATCCGCCGCGCGCAGGCGCGCATCCGCCATCTCCAGCAGCTTGGCCTGCATCGGCAGGGCGGCATGATCGCCGACGGCTATGCGGTCCTGGATGAGCTGCAGCGAGCGCACCAGCTGATACGGCTGCAGCGCGTCCTGGGCGAAGCCGGTCGACGGGTGTCCGCCGGCCAGCAGCAACAGGCCAATCAACCGGCTGGTGACGGCTGCTCGACTCATCCGCCGGTCGCCATCAGGATTTCGATGCGGCGGTTCACGGCCGACAATGGATCCTTGGGATCCTTCGGCTGGCGGTCGGCGAAGCCGGCGACCTCGGTTATGCGACGTTCGTCGACGCCGCCGCGCACGAGCATGTAGTAGGCGGAATGCGCACGCGCCGTCGACAGTCGCCAATTGTCGTAGCTATCGCTGCGGAACGGCCGGGCGTCGGTGTGGCCGTTGATGCTGATGGTGCCTTTCTGGGCGTTGACGATGCGGCCGATCTTCTCCATCGCCAGCACAAGTTCGCGGCGCGGCAGCGCCGAGCCGACCTCGAACATGCCGAAGTCGAACTGGTCGGTGATCGAGATGACGACGCCCTTGTCGGTGGCTTCAACCGAGACGCCGTCGTGCAGCTTGTCGCCGGGCTTGAAGGCATCGGCCAACTGCCGCTTGACGTCGGCCGCGGCCTTGATGGCGGCGGCGGTCGGCGCCTTCTCGCCGGTGTCGGGCATGGCGGCCTTTTGCGCTTCGGGCTCGCCCTTGGCTGCGTCCGGTTTCATCTCGTCCGGTTTGATCTCGCTTGGCTTCGTGTCGCCGGCCTTGGCGAGGTTCATGGCTTGCTTGCCGGTCGCATCCTGGGCCAGCGGCTCGAGCGGTGCGGCCGCGACAGGCGGTACGGCTTTGACTTTGAGCACTCGCTTTTCGGCGGCCTTGTCGCCGGGCTTGACCGGATCGCCCTCGATCCTGGTGCGCTCGGCACTAGCCTCGGCGCCGGGCGCCGCCACCTGCTGCGACCAGAAATCAGGCTCGAAGGGATCGCGATAGGAGGCGCCGCCGGAGGCGCCTGTCGCCGGGCCGGCGGCCTGCGCGCCGCCGTCGCCCTTCTGACTGACGTTCTGCATGACACCGGTATCGGTGGCGATTTCCGAAAGCACCGCGTAAGGATCGGCGAACAGATGCTCGTCGGAGTGTTCCGCCTGCGGGAGTTCTTGCTTGTCCTGTTTGCGGTCCGCCGAGCCGTCGCCGTCCTGACCGGCCTTGTTGGTCGCCTTCTTCGGATTGTCGGCCGTCGTCCCGATCGCGCGCGGACCGTCGCCGAGATCCTCCAGGCCCTTGCGGCTCGAATTGCGGTCGACCAGCTTGACCGGGTTGAAGTAGCTGGCGACGGCTGCCTTGGTCTGCTCGTTGGCGGCGTTTATCAGCCACATGACCAGGAAGAAACACATCATGGCCGTCATGAAATCGGCGAAGGCGATCTTCCAGACGCCGCCATGGTGGGCCTCGTCATGGTCGTCATGACCACGCCGCACTATGATGATTTCGTGGGGTGTGTGTCCGGCCTCGGCGACGCTCATGCCAGGACCTCTGAAAGGGTCGTCGACCATTCGGCCATGCGCGTCTCGAACACCGCCTCGTCGATGGCGACGGTGAGGTCGAAACCCGGTGCCTCGACGAAGTCGAGATTGGCGGCGCGGAGCCCAAGCGATGCCCTCAGTGTTTCGAACAGTGAGAGAGGCCCGCGCACGACGATGCGCACCGCTTCGGCATCGCCGACCGCTTCGCGTACGGCGCCGGCCAGTGCCTCGATCGAACGTTTCTGCAAGTCGTCGCTCACGATGCCGCCGATGATGCGGGCGACCGTGGCGGCGACAAGCCCGGTGACACGCGCCTCCATGGCATCGATGCGCGACGAGACCGCCCTGCCGACATCGTCGCCGAGGCTTTCTAGAAATACCCTTGCTTCCTCTGCATTGGCCTGGCGTTCGGCTTCGAGCGCTGCTTCATGCGCAACCGAAAGGCGCGCCTCAAGCGCAGCCTCGGCCTGGACAACCGCTTCCGCAATCAGCGTGCCGATATCGGCTTGCGGGGCCGGCGTTTCGGGATTGTGTTGGGGATCGACTGCTGCCCGGGGCTGGCTGGCACGTTGCGTGCGTGTGCCGAAATCAGGCAGAAGGTCGAAGAGGGCTGCGGAGGGCATGGTTACACCGCAACTTCCTGGGCTGCCCATTTGCGCAGGATCTGCGCGGTGCGCTCCTCGTTGAGGTCGACCATTCGGGCAAGCCGATCCTGCGGCGCCGGTCTGATCTTCTGGCGAAGATCGTCGAGCGGCGTCGGACCTGGGCGCGAGCCGGGCAGGGCGGCGACCGCGGCATTGTCGGCGGCGGCCGTTGCTTCCGGCGTCGGCAGCGAGCGCTGCACGTCATCGAAGCTGGGACCTGACAGGGCCGGTGTCGCCTTCGCCGTCAGTGCCGACGCCATCGGCCTCAGACCGAAGAAGGCGACCAGGAACACGACGACGATGAAAGCGCCGGCATTGATCAAAGTGCCGGCATGCTGGCCAATGGAATCGAGCATTCCAGCCTGCGGGACCGCCTCGCCATCCAGCCCGTCGATGAACTCGACAGCCGAGACGTCGATGACGTCGCCGCGCTTTTCGTCCAGGCCGGTGGCCGAGGTCACCATTTTCTGGATGTCGGCGACACGCTTGGCAATCTGCTCCGGCGTGGCGTCCTTGCCGAGTATGGTCATCAGCCGCTGCTGGTTGACGACGACGGCAATCGACATCTTGGTGACGGTGTAACCGTTGGAGACAGTGGCGATCTTCTTGGAATTGATCTCGTAGTTGGTGATCTCTTCCCTGCGGTCGTTCTGCGAAGAAGATTGCGGACCATCGGTGGCGGTTGCCTGGGTCTCGGGCAGGTTCTGCTCGACGCTGGCCGGGGTCGAGGCCTGCTTCTGGTTGTTGTTCTCGTTGGCGCGCACCGACTGCACCGAGCGCTCGACGCGGGAGTTCGGATCGAAGATGGTTTCTTCGGTCTGACGGGTGTCGGTGTTGACCTCGGCCTTGACGCTGGCGCGGAAGTTGTCAGGGCCGAGATAGGCCGTCAGGGCACGGCGGATGTTGTCGCCGATCTGCGCTTCGACGGTCTGCTCGACGCCGAGCGTGCGGGCGGCGCTGGTGTTGGAAGGATCGTCGCCCGCGGCCAGCAGATTGCCGCTGGAATCGAGCACCGTCACCTTGTCGGCCGACAGGCCGGGGACAGCGGCGGCGACGAGATGGCGGATCGACATGGCGCTCTTCTCGGCGTCGATGCCGGCGTAGCGGATGACCACCGAGGCGGAAGGCTGCTGCTCGTCGCGGCGGAAATTGGCGCGTTCGGACATGACGATGTGGACGCGCGCCGCCTTGATGCCCGATATCGACTGGATGGTGCGGGCGATCTCGCCTTCCAGCGCGCGCACGCGGGTGATCTGCTGCATAAAGGAGGTGAGGCCGAGTGAACCGACATTGTCGAACAGTTCGTAGCCGGCATTGGCGCTCGTCGGCAGGCCCTTTTCGGCAAGCAGCATGCGCGCCTGCGCGGTGGTGCCCGCCGGCACCAGCACGGAGGTTCCGTCGGCGCCAACGTCGAAGCCGATGCCGGCTTCGCCCAGCACCAGCCCGATCTGGTTCACGTCGGCGCGGTCGAGCCCGACATAGAGCGTGTCGTAGGCGGGGCGGTTGAGATAGACCGAGGCGATGCCGATGACGCCCATCACCAGAACGGCGATGCCCGCCAGCATGGCAAGGCGCTTCACGCCAAACCCGCGGAGATTCGAGATGATGCTCTGGATCTGTTCCGGCACGGTTCGACGACTCCCAGCATGATTGTCCGCCGGAACAGTAGTCCTCGAAGCTTGTGCGAAAATGAAATCGGGCCGCGCTTGCGGCGCGGCCCGTCAATCGGGATGAGTAGGGATCGCGCCGGTGGCGCCAGTGACTAGTTCTTGAACAGCGACAGGATCGACTGCGAGGCGCTGTTGGCGATCGACAGCGCCTGGACGCCGAGTTGTTGCTGCACTTGCAGCGCCTGGAGGCGGGTCGATTCCTTGTTCATGTCGGCATCGACGAGCTGACCGACGCCGCGATCGATGGAGTCCATCAGGCTCTGGGTGAAGGTCTTCTGCAGGTCGATGCTGCTCTTGGCGGAGCCGAGGATAGTGGCGGAGTCGGTCAGCTGAGCCATGACCTTGTCGATCCTGTTCACCATCTGCGTGATGATATCGTCGGTTATCCCAGGTGCGGTGATGTCGAGGTTGTAGGCCGAGATGTTGTCGACCTTGGCGGGGGTGCCGGTAACAGCGGCTTGGCCCGCGGTGTTCGCGGCGATATCAGTCCCTCCGCCGGCGATCGCGGCAGCATAGGCTGTGTCATACTCCGTCTGGGCGGCTCCCGTGGAATAGATGGAAGTCTGGCGATCGAGGGTGCCATAGTTCTTCACGTCGGTGGCAAGGCCGTAGTCAAAGAGCTTGGTGCTCTCGACATCGATGTCGATCGTTCCGATCGAGATGGCGCCGGATGAGGAGCGATTGAATGAAGAAACAATCTGGGAGTCGGGCTGGACGCCGTCATAGTTGGCCGCGACCTGCTTGGAGGTCACCGCAAGGAAATTGGAGCCGGAGAAAGTGGCCGCATCGGCAAAGGACTTCATCTGCGCCTGAAGCGCCTTGATCTCGGTCTGGGTTTTTGCCTTGGCTGCATCCGTCTGGCCGACGGTCGAAAGCAGCTTGGTCTTGATCTGGCCGATGGTCGTCAGCACATTGTTCATGCCGGTATAGGCGGTATCGACTTTCGAGGCGCCGAGGCCGAGCGCATCCTGCACCGTCGACAGGGCCTGGTTGTCCGAGCGCATCGTGGTGGCGATCGACCAATAGGCGGCGTTGTCGGAGGCCTGCGAGACCCGATAGCCCGTCGATATACGAGCCTGCGTCTGCTCGAGCGACTTGTTGGTGGCGCTGAGGCTTTGAAGCGCGGTTAACGCCGAAGCGTTTGTCATGATGCTCGCCAAGAAAGTCGCTCCTTCTCAAAAGCCGACATGCTCAGACATGCCGGATAGGCCCGTTCAACGCTGCTATCGTGCCGGTGGGGCCGATTCGCCAACTGTTGTAAGCTATTGGTTAACCATAACTAGCGCGACATGGTTAACAGCCTGTTAAACGCTGGCTTTCGAGAGTTAAGGAGTGACGGTTGCGCGGGGCTGGAGCAAAAACGCAAATCGGGCCGCGCTTTTGGGGCGGCCCGATTGTCTAGCTGTAGTCGATTGAGAGCGATTAGCCGCGGAAGAGCGACAGGATCGACTGCGACGAGCCATTGGCGATCGACAACGCCTGGATGCCGAGCTGCTGCTGGACCTGCAGGGCCTGCAGACGGGTCGATTCCTTGTTCATGTCGGCGTCAACGAGCTGGCCGATGCCGCGATCGATGGAGTCCATCAGGTTCGAGGTGAAGGTCTTCTGCAGGTCGATGGAGCTCTTGGCGGCGCCGAGCTTGGTGGCGGCGTTGGTCATGTCCTTGAGCGCCGCGTCGACGACGGTCATCTGCTGCGCGATCTGACTATCGCTGGCAGCAACGCCACCCGCGAAGATGGTCAGCGAGGCGACCGAATAGGTGTCGGTGCCTGCAGCCGCGGCGCCCAGGGTCGGGGCCGAGGCAGTAAGGGTGGCCGTACCGGTGGAGCCAACGCGGAGCGTGTCGAGGATGCCCTTCGCGAGTGTCGCGGTGGTACCAGCTTCATACAGCTTGATGCTTTCCACGTTGACGTCGATCGTCGAGATCGAAACCGCGCCGGTGGCGCTGCGGTTGAAGGCCGAAACGATCTTGACGTCGGCCGCCGTCGTGGCTGTCGCGCCGCTGTTTACGGACAGCATGTTGGTGCCGGAGAAGGTGGCGCCATCGGCATAGGCCTTCAACTGCTTCTGAAGAGCGGCGATTTCGACCTGGGTCTTTTCCTTGGAGGCATCCGTCTGGCCGTAAGATGCGGTCAGCTTCTGCTGGATCTGGTTGATGGTGGTGATCGCGCTGTTCATGCCGGTGTAGGCGGTGTCGACTTTCGAGGCGCCGAGGCCGAGCGAGTCCGAAACGGTGGACATTGCCTGGTTGTCGGAACGCATCGTGGTCGCGATCGACCAGTAAGCGGCGTTGTCCGAGGCCTGCGAGACCTTGTAGCCGGTCGAGATGCGGGACTGGGTGGCTTCGAGGTTCTTGTTGGTGGAGTTCAGGCTCTGCAGTGCCGTCAACGCGGCAGTGTTCGTCATGATGCTGGACATGGCTACTCGTACCCTGATTTTACACGTGTTTTTTTGACATACCGGCTCTACCGGTATGACGGTGCGGCATCATGCCAATGATCTCTGGAAATCGATCACCCGCCATCTGCGAGCGAATATGCGGGCAAGTCCCTACCAAAGGGCTAAACCGGACGGTTAATCGAAAATATATTGCGTGAATTCTGCGCCGGAGCAGCGCGCCAGAGCGGCGCTGCGGGATTCAGTTGCCGGGGTCAGTTGAAGGAGCGCACAAGGCTGCCGACAAGCAGATTCCAGCCGTCGATCAGGACGAAGAACAGGATCTTGAACGGCAGCGACACCACTGTCGGCGGCAGCATCATCATGCCCATCGCCATGGTGATCGTCGCGACGATCATGTCGATGACCAGGAATGGCAGCACGATCAGGAAGCCGATCTCGAAGCCGCGCCGGATCTCCGAGATCATGAAGGCGGGTACCAGGATGCGCAGGTCGACGGTGTCACGCGAAACGGTCTGGCCGCGCTCACGCGCGAGATCGGCGAACAGGTCGAAGTCCTTGTCGCGCACATTGCGCAGCATGAAGGTGCGGAACGGATCCGAAATCTTCTCGAACGCTTCGGTCTGGGTGATCTGGTTGTCCATCAGCGGCTTGACGCCGGTATTCCAGGCCTGATCGAAGGTCGGCGCCATGACGTAGAAGGTCATGAACAGCGACAGAGAAATCAGAATTAGGTTTGCCGGCGTCGACTGCAGGCCGATGCCGGCGCGCAGGATCGAGAAGGCGATGACGAAGCGGGTGAAGCTGGTCACCATGATCAGCAGGCCCGGCGCCACCGACAGCACGGTCAGCAGGCCGAACATCTGGATGATGTAGCCGACGGTGGTGCCATCGGCCTTGCCGATGCCGCCGAGGTCGAGTTGCTGGGCCGCCGCGACGGACGTGGCGGCGGCGATCAACGCCGTGGCGAGAAGGAACTTTCTCATTCGAGCAGCAATGTCCTGATGAGAACCTGTTTGGCGTGACCCTGGCTGCGGATCGAGGCTCGTTCCTCGAGATCGGCCTTCAGGTGCTGGTAGCCGCTGGCACCCTCGATCTGATGCATCTTCAAGGTGCGCACCAGGGCCAGAAGGTCCTGGTGGATGTCGTCCGACATTGCCTGTGGCTGCGGCCCGTCATAGACGACCGACACCTCCATCCTGATCCAGGTATCGGCAGGCGAAGCGATGTTGGTGGTGATCGGCGCCAGCACGACGAGCGTCGGCCCCACGCCTGGCTGCTCGGCCGAAGCCGGCTGCTCGGCCTTGCCTTCGTTCTCAGGCGCCGCCGGTACCGACGCAGGTGCATCGACGCCTTTGAGATAGCCGCCGGATATCCAGCCCATGCCGATGGCGGCCGCCGTCACAACCAGCAGCATGCCGCCCTGGACGGCGAGCGAAGGACCCTTGCGGGGCTGAACCTGTTCGACATTTGACACGGCGCGGTGTTCCCCAATCCTAGAACGGAAGAACCTGGTCGAGAACCTGCTGGCCATAGGCAGGTTGCTGGACCTCGGTGATGCGGCCGCGTCCGCCATAGGAGATGCGCGCTTCGGCGATGCGTTCGTAGGGGATGGTGTTCTCGGCGCCGATATCGGCCGGCCGCACGATGCCGGCGATGGTCAGCACCCTGAGTTCGGCGTTGACGCGCACTTCCTGCGATCCCTTGATCATCAGATTGCCGTTCGGCAGGACATCGATGACGATGGCGGCGACGTTGAGCTCCAGGGTTTCCGATCGCTTGATCTCGCCATCGGCCGTCGTATCGGTGGTGGAGTTCAGAGCGCCAGCACCCTTGCCGGCGGTGCTGCCGATCTTGTCCCATTGCGCGCTGATGTCGAAACCGAGCTTGCGGTTGGCGGTGCGGCTCCTGTCGTTCTGGTTCTTGAAGTTGGCCCGGTCATTGATCCTGATCTTGACGGTCAGGATGTCGCCCTGGGACAGCGCCCGCGGATCGGTGAACAACCGGCTCTGGCGGTCATCCCACAACGAGAATTTCCTGGGCGGCGCGGGCGGCGTTTCCGGATAGCGATAGAGGGAAGAGGCGCTGCCGTCGTCGATGCCGGAGCCGACCGGTGACAGAGCCGGTTCCCTGCCGACCTCCTTCAGGTTGGTTCCACAACCGGACAACATGGCGACCGCGCACAGGACGAGCATCTTGCGGATCATGACGGATCTACCCTTCGGGCTGCGCTGGCCATGATGCCGGTGAGCGTCGCCGCCGCCTTCTGGTCCATTTCGTTGAGGATGACGCTCGCCTTGCGAGAATCGAGCTTCATCAATATGGCCGCCGCCAGATCGGCGTTGACGATGGCCAGCCGCTCGGCGGCGGCGTCAGGCTTCATGCCGGCATAGATCTGGACCACACCGTCCTCGGCCCGGGCCAGGAAAACCTCACGTCGCTTCAGCCAGGTCTCGTATTCGGCCTTTTTTTCCTCCAGCGCCTTCATGCGCTGGTCGATGCCGGCCTGGAGCTGCTTCAGTTCCTCCGCCTGCAAGACATAGCGGCGGTCGCGAGCGGCGTCGGCGATGTTGGAGCAGAAGCGCTCGATCTCGCTTTGGTCGGGTGCCTTCTCTCGCGCCAATTGCTGCGGGGGCGCTGCGACCGGTGCTCCCGGCAAGACCTGGCGGACCGCCTCCTCACCACGTGCGGTATCGCTGGCAAAGGGCAGCGCCGCGAGAACGGCGGTCACGAGCAGGATTGCGACGGGGCGATATCTTTCATGGCATGAGAAGGAGCGCGTCATCGGCATAGCCTATTGCAGAACCAGGTCGGCCTGCAGGGCGCCGGCCGACTTGATGCCCTGCAGAATGGCAATGATGCCGTCCGGCTTGACGCCGAGCCGGTTGAGGCCGGAAACCAGGGTCTGGAGATCGGGACCATCAAGCACGGCAACGCGGGCATCGGGCCGGCTGGCTTCGATGGCGGTGAACGGTTCGACGGCGGTCTCGCCCTTGGAGAAGGGCTCGGGCTGCACGACGCGCGGTGCTTCGGTGATGCGCACGGTGAGCGTGCCGTGACTGATGGCGACCCGCGAGATCTTGACGTCGTTGCCGATGACGATGGTGCCGGTGCGCTCGTCGATGACGACACGGGCCGGCGTGTCGGATTCGACCACCAGGTTTTCAATCTCGGCATAGAAGCGGGCCGCCGAAACACCCTTTGGCCTTCTGATCTGCACGGTGCGTGAATCGCGCTCGGCCGCCACCCGCGCGCCAAAGCGCTGGCTGGTGTAATCGTTGATGGCATCGGCGATACGGATGGCGGTCGAGAAGTCGGGATTGCGCAGTTGCAGCGTCAGTGTTGCCTGATCGTCGAACTCGGCCTGGACAGCACGCTCGACGATGGCACCGTTCGGCACGCGACCGGAGGTCGGCACGCCTTGCGTAAGCTGCTCGGCCTGCCCCTTGGCGATAAAGCCGGAAACGATCACCGAGCCCTGGCCGACGGCATAGATCTCGCCGTCCGCCGCCTTCAACGGCGTCATGATCAGCGTTCCGCCGGCGAGCGAGGTCGCGTCGCCCATCGAGGAGACGTCGATGTCGATGCGGGCGCCCGATTGCACGTAGGGCGGCATGTTGGCGGTGACGATGACGGCGGCGACGTTCTTGGCGCGCGCGCGGCCGCCTTCGGTGGCGATGCCGAGATTTTCGAGCATGGCGCGGATAGACTGTTCGGTGAACGGCGAGTTGCGTAGGCTGTCGCCCGATCCGGCAAGGCCGATGACCAGGCCGTAGCCGACCAGCTGGTTGTCGCGCGAACTCTGCAGCTGGGCGATGTCCTTGATGCGCGAGGCGACCTGGCCCGGCGGCAGCGAACTCGGCCCGGTGGAAACCCGGAACATGCGGCTGGTGGTGGCCGGATCATATTCGGGATCGTTGTAGACGCCGCCATTCTTGGCGGCGAGCTCGCGCTTGGCCTTCGGCGTCAGGCCGTCGGCCAGTGCCGGCTGCAGGCCAAGCACGGCTGCCAATATCAGGGTAAGTCCGCGCATCATGAAGCGCTGACCTGGATGGTTCCATCCGCCATCACCGTGCCGGACAGGATCTTGCCGCTGTCGATGTTGCGGACCTTGACGAGGTCGCCCGCGGCACCTGGCTGCAGCGTCACGGCGGTCGCCGAGATCGTCAGTCCGCCGGCGATGAAGAAAACCTGCACGGACGCACCCTGTTCGACCAGCCAGGCCACGCGGATGGCGGTAGAAGGGATGTAGCGGCCGGGCAGCAGGGTGCGCTTGGCGACCTTGCCGTCGAGTTCCTCGGCCCCTGTGACGACTCCGTCCGGCTTGTGCTTGCCGGCGATGAGGGTCACCTGTTTCAAGGCCGTAAGTTCGATGGTCTGGCCGGGATAGATGACCCGGTTGGGTATCAGCACCACCTCGCCAACAGGTTGATTGCTGGCGATCTGGGTGGCTGATTGGTTTGTCGATTCCTGGGCAAACGCCGGCATGCCACCGGCCACCAGCGCAAGGACGAGCGCGGTGCGGCGGAATGCGGACAGGAGGCCGGGCGTCGACATCATGCGTTACCGGATGTTCTTGGAGACGACGGAGGCCATGTCGTCGGCGGCCTGGATGACCTTGGAGTTCATCTCATAGGCGCGCTGCGCCGAGATCAGCTCGGTGATTTCCTTCACCGGGTCGACGTTGGAGGCTTCGAGATAGCCCTGCTGGATGGTGGCAAAGCCTGGATCGCCGGGGACGCCGACATTCGCCGGGCCGGAGGCCGTGGTTTCCTGGAACAAATTGTCGCCGAGCGGTGCCAGGCCCGCCTCGTTGGCGAAATTGGCGATCTGAAGCTGGCCGAGGTTCTGAAGGTCGGTCTGGCCGTCGATGCGAGCGAAGACCTGTCCCGTCTTGTTGATGATGACCTCGACGGCATCGACGGGGACGTTGATGGCCGGAATGACGGCAGCGCCGTCGACCGTCACCAACTGGCCCGTCGCGTTGGTGTTGAGGGCGCCGGCGCGGCTGTAGAGCGTGCCGCCGTCGGCGCCTTCGATCTGGAACCAGCCTCTGCCGGTCAGCGCCAGGTCGAAACTGTTGCCGGTGCTGGTCAGTTCGCCCTGGGTGTGAACGTTGCGCACGGCCGTCGTCTTGACGCCGAGGCCGATCGAGACGCCCTCCGGCACCAGCGAGGCATTGGAGCGGTTGGGCACACCCTGCGTGCGATCGACCTGGTAGAGCAGGTCGGAGAATTCGGCACGGGCGCGCTTGTAGCCGGTGGTGTTGATGTTGGCTATGTTGTTGGCGATGACTTCCAGATTTGTCTGCTGGGCATTCATGCCGGTGGCGGCGATGGCGAGTGCTTTCATGGCGGAATTCCTCAGATGCCCATTCGACTGACTTCGAGATAGGCGGAAACCACCTTGTCGCGGATGGCGACGGCGGTCTGAAGCGCCTGCTGCGCGCTCATCACGGCGTCGACCACCTGACGGGTGTCGGCGTCGCCCTTGAGCGCCTGTATCGACACCTGCTCGGCGTTCTGCATCGTGTTGACGGTCTTGGACGCTGCCTGGCTCAGCGCCTCGGCGAAGGAGGTGCCGATGTTGCCGCCGGCCGAAGGTGTCGCGCCGCCCTGGAGCAGGCTTGTCACCGCGTCGTCGCCGCCGATCGACGGCTTGAACTGAAGCGCTCCGATACCGCTGATCATTACTGGTTCCTCATCAGGTCGATGGTCATGGAAATCAGGTCGCGCGCCTGCTTGACGACCTGAAGGTTGGCCTCGTAGGAGCGGTTGGCCTCGGTCATGTCGGCCATTTCGATCAGCACGTTGACGTTGGGCATCTTGACGTAGCCCTTCTCGTCGGCGGCCTCGTTGCCGGGCTGGAACTCGATTGGAAAGTCGCTGGGATCACGATCGATCGAGTTCACCGCAACCGTCGAGCTGCCGGAGGTCCGGTCGAGTTCGGAGACGAAGCTGATGGTCTTGCGGCGATAGGGGTCGGAGCCGGGCGCGGTTCCGGTCGACTGGGCGTTGGCTAGGTTTTCGGAAACGACGCGCAGCCGCTCCGACTGGGCGCCGAGCCCGGATGCTGCGACTTTGAGGGCTGCGGTGAGCGCGTCCATGGTCAGCTCTTAACCGCCATCATCATCATGGAATGGAACGCCTTGACGATCGCCGTGTTGAGTTCGAAGGAGCGGCGCACCTCGCCGGCCTTCATCAACTGGTCTTCCAGCACGACCGAGTTCTTGGATGGCATGATAACGCCGTCATCTTCCTGCGGCTTGATGGTGAAGCCGGCATTGGTCGCCGCATTGCCTAGATGACCGGCCTGCGTGGCCTGAAGCGATACGGCTGTGCGATCGAGCACCTTTTCGAACGGCTCGACATCGTTCGCCGTGTAGCCCGGCGTGTTGGCGTTTGCGATGTTGCCGGCGACGGCGGACTGGCGCACGGCCAGCCACTGGGCTTGCTTGGTGGCGAGGTCGAAAAGGGAAACGGGCTCCATGGGAATCTCCGGGCAGGTGCTCAGAGACTAGGCCGCGAGTCTTGCGCGGGCCTTGCGAATGACCAGAGGCCGGAGAGCTTTATCGCGAAAGCTCGATCACCTGGTCGGTGCTGGTGACCATGACCCATTTGCCTTTGCGCTGCTCGATGGAAGACACCTGGCTGGAATCCGGGAGTATCGAGCCGCGCTGGACGATCCAGAGGCCGGCATCGTCCTCGATCATGGCGCGGCCGTTGGCAACATGGACCAGGCGAAATTTCGCGGCGTCGGCCGGAAAAGGTTGATCGTCGGGTGCCGGCGCGGGATTGGCATCGTCCTGCACCGTTCCCGTGGCGAGCAGATCGAGATCGGCCGCGGGAACGTCCTTCGCTGTCAGCGGCGCGCTGCGTTGGGCGACCACGCCGCCGCCCGCCCGCCCCGAATTCGTGCCGGTGCCGCCGAACTTGATCGCCTGGACGCCAAACTGGTCCTGGTTGAAGAAGATGTACCACGGAAACAGGGCGCAGATCAGTCCGAGCGTAATGCCGAGCGCGGCAATGACGAGATCGCTGCGCCGGCTGGACTCTTTTTTCAACCTGGGAAACACCGCCTTCGGTGGCCGCGGCCATTCGTTGAGTGGGAACAGCCCATCGATCAGCGAGTCGCGGCTGGCCTGCGTCATCTCGGCGGCCTGCGCCCGGGGCGCCCGGGGCAAAGCGGGCTCGGCGGCCTTGGCCAGAACGGCCTCGGCTTTGGCGGCTATGGCACGGGCAGCCTTTGCCTTGGCGGCTCTCGCTTCGTCAGATCGGGCTTCTTCCGCGGCATTGGCTTCGGCGATCATGTCGCGCAGGATGCGCTCTGTATATTCGCGTTCAGTCTCCGGCATCGGCGTTCAGCTTGCTCTTGAGGTGGCGGGCGAGGTCGGAGAATGGATCGGCTGAGGGGCGGTCCTTCGGCGCTTGCGTCAGTGCCTCGTAGATCAGCGGCACTTGGCGCACGGCAATATCGAGTTCGGCATCGACGCCGCCCTGATAGGCGCCCAGCAGGCGGATATCGCGCGTGTCCTCGAAGCGCGAGATCATCGACTTCAGCCTTGTCACCAGCGCGCGCTGTTCGGTGCTCCAGGCCTTGCCGGCCAGCCGCGAAATGGACGACAGCGGATTGACGGGCGGGTAGCGGCCCTGTTCGGCGATCGTGCGGTCGAGCACGACGTGACCGTCGAGGATGCCGCGCACGGAATCGGCGACGGGATCGTTGTGGTCGTCGCCGTCGACCAGCACGGAAATGATGGCGGTGATCGAGCCTTTGCCTTCCGCGCCTGGCCCGGCGCGCTCGAGCAGCTTGGGTAGCTCGGTGAACACCGAGGCCGGATAGCCACGCGCGACCGGCGGCTCGCCGGTTCCCGTCGCCACCTCGCGCAGGGCGTGGGCGAAGCGGGTGATCGAGTCCAGCACCAAGAGCACGCGGTGCCCCTGGTCACGAAAATGTTCGGCGATGCGCATGGCGGTGTCCGGAGCGCGCCGGCGCATCATGGCGCTCTCGTCGCTGGTGGCGACGATGGCGACGGTTTTGGCCATGCTGTCGCCGATCGTGTCCTCGAGGAATTCGCGGACTTCGCGGCCGCGTTCGCCGATGAGCGCCACGACGACGGTGTCGAATGCGTCGGCGCCGGCAAGCATGGCAAGCAGCGTCGACTTGCCGACGCCGGACCCGGCGAAGATGCCGAGGCGCTGGCCGAAGCAGAGCGGCGTGAAGATGTCGATGACCTTGACCCCGGTCATGAAGGCGGTGCCGACACGCTGCCGCGCCATGGCGCCGGGCGTCGTCTGGGCGCCGATCGATGCGTCATCGCCCCTGACCAGGGGCGTGCCGCCATCGATCGCCCTGGTGAGCGCGTCGATGGTGCGGCCGCGCCACGAGGCATGCGGCGCCACCGCGAGCGGACCGCGGCGGAACACGGCATCACCGATACCGGCATCGGCGCTGCGTTCGAAGGGGGCCACGACGACCTCATCGCGGCTGATCTTGACGATCTCGCCGCGGCGGGCGCCGGCATGACCGCGCTGCTCGACGATGTCGCCCAGCCTGGCGAAGTCGGAAAGGCCGTGCACCTTGTAGTGCGTGGGCGTGACTTCGGTGACGCGGCCGCCGCGCTTGAGCAGCGCCTCGGTGTCGGCGAAACGCCGCCAGACCCGTTCCAGAGCGACAAGCCGGTCTTCCGGCGCCGGCTGGAGCTGTCTTTCAGGTGCGCGCAGGGATGGCTGGTCGAGCGACATGGGTTACTTCGAGCCGAGCGTCTTGATCGCCTCGTCGGTGGAGGAGTCGGTCTGCCGCATCAGGGCGGCGGTGTTCTCGAAGGCGCGCTGGACCATGATCAGTCGGGTGATCTCCAGCACCGGATTGACGTTGGATTCTTCGAGAAACCCCTGGGCGATGCCGATATCGGAGCGATCGGTAACAGGCTCTGGCGTGCGCGCCGGAACGATGCCGGAATTGCCGTAGCGGACGAAATTTTCGCCCGGATCGAAATTGTAGAGACCGATGGAGCCGACAAGCTGATCGTTCTGGCGCAGCGAACCGTCGGCCCCGGCCTTGGGCGGGCCGTTGCGGGGGTCGAGCTGGATCGGTGAGCCGCCGGCATCGAGCACAGCGTGGCCCTCGATCGACATCAGCTCGCCGTTCTCGTTCATCGAAAAGCGCCCGTCGCGGGTCATGACGGTGCCGACAGGCGTGTCGATGGCGAACCAGGCATCGCCCTGGATGGCGAAATCGAACGGATTTCCGGTCTCGCTCAAGGCACCGTGAGCGCCGGAAAGATAGGTCTTGCCAGGGGAGGCGAAGGACACCGATTTCGATCCGGTGCCGGACACGACGTCCTCGAACTTCACGCCGGTGGCGCGAAAGCCGATCGTCGAGGCGTTGGCGACGTTGTCGGCGATCGTGTCGAGGCGGCGCTCGAGCGCGATCTGCGAGGAAAGGGCGACGTAAAGGCTGTCCCGCATGATGCTCTCAGAACCTCAGTTTCTGCATGGCCATCATCAGGTCGGTGGAGATGCCGACCGTGATCGGCTGGGCAAACAGCACGCTGACCGAGGTGACGGCCGATGACGTCGGGTTGTTGATCTCGTACATGCTGGTGAAGCGCGTCAGGAACTTGCCGAGCTTCTCGGGGTCGGAGAAATCCGAGATGTCGAGTTTCTGTTCGAACAGCTGCGCCTGCTTGTCGACATCGGCGGTGGCGAAGGAATCGGGCAGGCCGAGCACGGTGCGCACGACGCTGGCAAGCGCGGTGTCGGCCAGCACGTCGTACCAACTGGTGATGGTCGGCGCCTTGCGGTCGAAATAAAGCGCCAGCCGCACGCCCTGGTTGGTCTGGCCGGCATCCTCTTCGAGGGTCTGGCGCATGTATTTGTCGACGGTCGGCTGCTGCGCCGGATTGATGGTGGTGGCGTTCGCACCATAGGCTTCGAAATTGAAGGCGGAAGCAAGTGCCGCGTAGGTCTTGTCCGTCATCTTGTTGGCAACGCTGTCGGGATCGCGGACGCCACCCTGCAGAACCCGCTTGATGAGATCCTTGTCCTCCGTCATCGAATCGAGGCCGAATGAAGCCAGTGCGTATGTGTAGAGCCGGTTATTCGACATCAGGTCGTCGATCGACTTCACCTTGGTGATGTTGGCGAGATAGTATGTCGTCTCGCCTTTCACATAGGCCGAATTCGGATCGAGGCCGGCGATTTTCGCTTGCGTGGCGTAGTTCTTGGTCACCATCTGCTGCGTCTTGTTATAGATGGTCGCATCGGCGCCGTTGGCGGCGAAATTGAAGGCGCTGACGAATTCGGCGTAACGTTTGTCGGTCAGCTTGTTGGCGAAGCTGTCGGGATCGGAGACGCCCTCCTTGAGTGCCTTGACCATAAAGGCCTTGGCGTAGTCCATGTCCTCGAGCCCGTATGCCTTCATGGCATATTTGAACAAACGGTCATTTTTGACGAAATCGTCGATCGATTTCACCTTGGTGATGTTGTCCAGATAATATTTGGTGTCGCGATCGACCACGGGCTGCTGCTCGATCCTGTCGAGCGACTTTGAAATGTCCTTGGTGATGAGCTGGTAGCTGGTAAATGTATTGAGCAAAGACGCGCCTCCGGCCGAAGCTATGACAGGACAATATCCCCACTTCCTTGCGCGAAACTGAATCGGATCCGGCGGCTTCGATTCAAGCCTCACACAAGGCACGGGGGCTATCCCTTGCTCCTGATGTGAAATGCGGAAGGACCTCTTGTGGGCATTCTGATTGGACTTGTGGTGACGCTCGGCTGCGTCCTTGGCGGCTTCATGGCCATGGGCGGCCATCTTCACGTGCTGGTGCAGCCGTGGGAAGCCGTGGTCATCTGCGGTGCTGCGCTCGGCACCTTCCTCGTTGCCAACCCGATGAAGACGGTCAAGGACACCGGCAAGGCCATCCTCGAAGCCTTCAAGCAGGCGGTGCCGAAGGAGCGGGACTATCTCGAAACGCTCGGCGTGCTGCACTCACTGATGCGCGAGCTGCGCTCGAAATCGCGCAGCGAGGTCGAAGCCCATATCGATAATCCCGAGGAATCGGCGATCTTCCAGGCATTCCCGACCGTGCTCAAGAACCATGATCTGACGCATTTCATCTGCGACTACTGTCGCATCATCATCATCGGCAATGCCCGCTCGCATGAGATCGAGGCGCTGATGGACGAGGAAATCCAGACCATCAAATCCGACAAGATGAAGGCCTATCACGCGCTGATCGCGGTTGGCGATGGCTTGCCTGCGCTCGGCATCGTCGCCGCCGTTCTTGGGGTGGTCAAGGCGATGGGCGCGCTCGATCAGTCGCCGGAAATCCTGGGCGGCCTGATCGGCGCGGCCCTGGTCGGCACTTTCCTCGGCATCTTCCTGTCCTATGCGGTGGTCGGGCCGATCGCCACCAAGATCAAGACGGTGCGCGAGAAGAAGAACCGCCTCTATACCATCGTCAAGCAGACGCTGCTGGCCTACATGAACGGCGCTCTGCCGCAGGTGGCGATCGAGTTCGGCCGCAAGACCATCTCGTCCTACGAACGACCAACGATCGACGCCGTCGAGCAGAGCACGATGAACACCGGCGCCGTCGAAAAGAAGGCCGCCTGAACGATGCGTGACAGATCGGTCCCAGCATCGCCATGACCAGTCCGGGCAGCCCATCGGAAGCACGCTCGCTGATCATCGAGCGGCTCGTCGGTGACAGCGGCGAGGCCGCGCAGATCATCGATGCAGGCCGCGCCATGGCCGAGCGCGCCGTGCCGCTGCTGCAGAAAAGCCTGACCGGCGAGCTTGGCGTTCCGGTCATTGTCGATCTCAAAGCGATCGAGATCAGCCGCGTTCCCGAGGCGCGTTCCCGCGCCGGTGAGAATTTCGCGATGACCGTCGTTGCCTCGCCAGCGTCGTCAGATGCGGTGACCCTCGTCATCGATGGCGCGGCGATCGCCATCATGGTCTCGACGCTGTTTGGGGGCGATCCGGATATGCCGGTGTCACCGATCGAGCGTGACCTGTCGCCGATCGAGACCGACGTCTCGACGATGGTGTTTCAGCAGGTCGCGCAGGCGCTGAACGGATCCGGTCGGCGCTCGCTTGAGCTACGGCTTCCGGCGCCGCGGGCGATGTCTGGCATGGAGGCCAAGCGACACGTGCTGCGCGACGGGGCCGCACTGCGCATCGTCCTCGGCATCTCGACGCCGGCCGACAGCGGCAGCATCACCGTGACGATGCCGCAGCGTATCGTGCTGGCCGGTCGGGACAGCGTTGCCGCCGTCAGTGAGAACGATCAAAACGCCAGCTGGCGCGCGCGCTTTTCGGAAGAGGTGATGCGCTCAATGGTAGCGCTCGAAGCCACCATGCCGCTGGCCCGGCTGACGCTCGGCGATGTCGCCGACTTCGACGTCGGCCAGATCATCGAATTCGAGGAAACAGCGCAATCACAGGCGCGTCTCAGTGCCCGCGGCCAGACGCTGTTCGTCTGCGAATTCGGCAAACTGGGACAGAATTATACCGTCCGAATCAAGCATCCCTTCGATGCCGGGCAGGATTTTATCGACGGGCTGATGCCGGCTGCCGCCGGACGCGCCTGAGCACTGGAGACAATTCATGGCCAAGACCAAGGTGGAAGCCGACCTCGACCAGCCGGACGAACAACTCGACCGTGCCATCGAAGAATTGCGCGGGGTCCTGCACGAAGAGGAACAACGCCCGGA
Organism: Mesorhizobium sp. M1396; assembly: GCF_040317725.1. Classification (NCBI taxonomy): domain Bacteria; kingdom Pseudomonadati; phylum Pseudomonadota; class Alphaproteobacteria; order Hyphomicrobiales; family Phyllobacteriaceae; genus Mesorhizobium; species Mesorhizobium sp. M1396. The sequence goes on from NZ_JAMYLA010000010.1 coordinate 105,399, forward strand.
TGCGGCGTTCAGGGCCGCCTCCGGCGCCAATTCAAGCGTCATCATGAACATCCCCGTCGAAGTTCAGATCATCCTCGGCAGCACCGAGATGCCGGTCTCCGACCTGATGGCGCTGCAGAAGGGGTCGACGGTGGCGCTCAATCGCCGTATCGGCGAACCTGTCGACGTCGTGGTCAACGGCCGCAAGATCGCGCGCGGCGAGATCACCGTGCTGGAAAGCGATCCGTCGCGCTTCGGCATCAGGCTGACCGAAATCATCGCTGGCACGAAGGGCGCCTAGACATGGGTTGCGGAGCTTGCCGGTGGCAGCGGAGGCGGGTGGCATGACGACGCCGGTGACCTTGACCCGCGCGCAGAAGGCAGCCGCCATACTGGTGGCGATGGGCAAGCCGTCGGCCAGCCGCCTGTTGAAATTCTTCAAGCAGGAAGAACTGAAGGCGCTGATCGAGGGCGCCCGTCTGCTGCGGACGATTCCGCAAAGCGATCTTGAGCGCATCGTCGCCGAGTTCGAGGCCGAGTTCACCGAAGGGGCGGGATTGCTCGATTCCGCCGACAGGATGGACACCATCCTCAATGAGTCGCTGTCGCCTGAAGAGATGAGCGCGATCATGGGCGACAAGAGATTCGAGGTCGCTCCGGAAGGCCCGCCGCCGATCTGGCCCGAGCTCGAAAAGCTCGAACCGGCGCGGCTTGGCGCCTTCCTGGCCGGCGAGCATCCGCAGACCGCGGCCATGGTGCTGTCGAAACTGGCGCCGCAGGTGGCGGCAAGCGTGCTGCTGACGTTGACCAAGCCGATGCGTGGCGAAATCATCAAGCGCATGGTGACGATGGCCAATGTTCCGGACGCCGCCAGCAAGATCGTCGAAAACCGGCTGCGCACCAGCGTGCTGGCGGAAACCTCGACCAAGGACACTTCTGCCGGGCAGGCGCGTGTCGCCAGCGTCCTCAACGAACTGGACAAGCCGCTGCTGGAGGAGGTCATGCAGGATCTGGAAGCCGCCGGCACACCCGACCTCGATGGTGTGCGGGCCCGCCTGTTCGCCTTCGACGACCTGCCGTTGCTCGCCCAGAAAGCGCGGGTGCTGCTGTTCGACGGGCTGTCGACCGAACTGATCACGCTGGCCTTGCGCGGCTCGCAGGCGGGACTTGTCGAATCCGTTCTGTCGGCGATCGGCGCGCGGTCGCGGCGCATGATCGAAGCCGAACTCGGACAAGGTTCGGAAGGGGTTCCTCTCGCCGATATAACAGCAGCACGCAAGACGATCGTGACGACGACGATCCGGCTGTCGCGCGAAGGCTCCTTCGAACTTCCGTCGACCCAAGACGCCGCCTAAGGCCGCGCCATGGCTGACGCGGTCGACAAGGATTCGAAAACCGAAGAGGCGACGGAAAAGAAGATCCGCGACACTATCGAACAGGGCAAACTGCCCCATTCGCGAGAAACGGCGCTTCTTGCATCGTTCGTTGCCATACTGGTGTTCACCGTCTTCTACGCCAAGGACGCCGTCATCGATCTCGGCATGTTCCTGTCGATGTTCCTGGAGAAGCCGGAAGCCTGGCCGATGGACACCGAGACGGACGTCATCGCGCTCTACAAGACTGTTATTTTCGAGGTGGGCCGGGCCGTCATCAGCCTGTTCGTGCTGCTGACCGTCGCCGGTGTCGGCGCCTCGGTGTTCCAGAACATGCCGCAGTTCGTCGGCGATCGGGTGCGGCCGCAACTCTCGCGCATCTCGATCCCCAAGGGGTGGAACAGGCTGTTCGGTATTCAGGGCTGGGTCGAGTTCCTGAAGTCACTGGGCAAGGTTGGCTTTGCCATCGTCGTGCTGAGCTTCACTCTGTCGGAAGACCACCGCAAGCTGCTCGCCGGCATGATCACCAATCCGGTCGCTTTCGGACTCGTCATCCGCGGCATTGCCGTCGACATCCTGGTGGCGATCGTCTTCGTCATGGGGCTGATCGCGGCAGTCGACATCGTCTGGTCGCGCTTCCACTGGAAGCAGGATCTGCGCATGAGCAAGCAGGAGGTCAAGGACGAGTTCAAGCAATCCGAGGGTGACCCGATCGTCAAGTCGCGACTGCGCTCGCTGGCGCGCGACCGGGCGCGCAAGCGGATGATGACGGCGGTGCCGCGCGCGACGCTTATTATCGCCAACCCGACGCACTTTTCGATCGCGTTGAAATACGTGCGCGACGAGGACTCGGCACCAATGGTGTTGGCCAAGGGGCAGGATCTGGTGGCGCTGAAAATCCGCGAGATCGCACGCGAAAACAACATCCCGATCTTCGAGGACGTGGCGCTCGCCCGCTCCATGTACAAGCAAGTTTCGGTCGATAGTGTGATCCCATCGCAATTCTACCAGGCCGTCGCCGAACTGGTGCGGATCGTCTACTCGAAAAAGGCTGAGCGCAGACAGATTTCATGAACCGTCAACCGCACGCAAAATCCCGCGAGATCATCGTCGCCAGTGCCATCGAGCAAGTGGTGGGAGAACTGAGGCTGATCGATGTCGCCGACTATATCGCCTTCATCCGACTGGAGCATTTCGCGTGCCTGTCGGATCTGGTCGATTCAGCGGTAGAGCTGTTCTTCATGCCAGGCACACTGCGGCTCGGCCATGGGGGCGAGGCGCATGTCGACTGGAGCGGCAGCCCGCGCATTGTGCTTGATCTGGAGTTGAGGCCGCCTGGGGTCACCGTCTATTTCCAGCTGACGCTGAGCGAGAACGGCGCTTCGGTGGTGGTCAACTACGTGTCGTTCGAGAAGCCGGGCGAAGACCCGGAGCACAACACGGCCCTGCTCGAGACGGTCATCGAACAGGCGCGTATCCGCAAGGCCGAGCCGCTGGCCTTTCTCGGAACATCGATCGCTTCCGACAGCCGCGGGCCAATCCTATAGTTGCCTTATTCGATAAGCCCCAGCCGCAGCGCCTTGGCAACGGCCTGGTTGCGGTTGACCGCATTCAGCTTCTGGGTCGACTGGGTCAGATACTGGTTGGCGGTGTGTACCGACAGTTTCAGCAGCCTGGCGATCTCCTCGCTGGTGTTGCCGTTGGCGGTCAGCTTCAGGCATTCGAGTTCGCGCTTGGAGATCGCACGCATCCTGCCGGCATCGCTAGGGCGGATGCGGGCGACGGCGGCGAACAGCGAGAAGCAACGGGCGTGGATCTCGTAGAGCGCGTCCTGCGGCAAGGAGATCTCCGAGCCCATGAAAACGACGAGGCCGCACTGCCCACGATCGGCGTGGACCGGAAAGGCGATGCCGCTGGTGCCGGGCGCCAGCGGCGCCATCTGCTCGGTCCAGGCGAGATTACCGAACATCTCCGCCATGGCGGCGACGCCGTCGTCCGTCCACCAGCGCGGTTCCGTCGAGATGCGGGTGTGGCGCACGATCTCCTCGCCATTGGCGCCTGAAATGAATTTCGTCGCCACCGCAATGCCGGGGTAGTCGGAATCAAGGCAAGGGACGAGCCGTGCGCGTTCGGGCGAGGGGCTGACGAAGAACAGGCCAAAGGCGGATGCGTTGATGTCGACGGAGATCCAGCGGCAGCGGCGCACGGCATCGGGAATGGTGACGGCGTGATGGGTTTCGGAGCCGAGCGAAAAGGCGCCGAACGGATTGCGCTGCTCGTTGAAAAGGGCTTCGGCAGCCTCCTTGATGTCGACGTGTTTCAAATGATGCCGCTCCTGATCGCCGTGGCGATTGCCATCGCGCGGTTGCTGGCCGCGAATTTCTGGATGGCGTGGGTGATGTAGCTGTTGACGGTGTTGGAGGAGACGCCAAGGATGACCGCCACCTCGTCGGTGGTCTTGCCCTCGGAGACCCAGAACAGGCATTCGCGCTCGCGATCCGACAGCGGATCCTGCATCGCGGCGGCGGCAATCAGTTGCGGGATGTGCGAGAGCGCATAGCAGCATTTCAGCTGTGCCCTCATCAGCGCCGGCTGGTCGATGCTGCCGGCTGTCGCTGCCGAAAACAAGGCGAACAGGCGCTGGCGACCGACATTGAGGCGCAGCGAATAGATCTCGGCATGGCCAAGCACGTCGAGAAGGCGCGCTTCCTCACCGGTGATCAATCCGTCAGTCTTGGGCGCCTGGGATGCCACTAGGGCGATCGGGCGGATACCGGGCGCAACGGTGAGCGCACCTTGTGCAAGCCCGGCGATCAGCCGCTTGCCGGTCAGTTCGATGGCGTCGAAAATCCAATTGGACGAGACGATGCGCGCATCGTTGCGGTCCTGGTCGTGGACGATGGCGACCAGCATATAGCTGTCGGCGCCGATCTCGGCTGTCAGTTGCATGAAAAAGCTAGTCAGATCGCCGCGCGACGTCAGGCGCGAGCCCAATGTGTCGGATTGAAGTAGCGCGGCGGGACTGCTCATTCTTGTTGCTTTTGGCCGGAATCGTTTCTGCTATCCGGTTGCTGGAAGCCAGCCACCGAACCCGAATACGCATTACTTTGAAGACACACGCTTGGCGCAGGGCTGCGCCCACCAGATTCGAATCCATTCAGGGAACGCGAAGCCGTCCGCGTCTGGTGCCGGAAAAGCTCCGGAACAAGAGACTTTGGGTGGTCGCCGCGCCCCCCGAGGACCGGCTGATTCGGGTCTAATCTACCCGCAGTTGAATCCGACATCAAACGCGATTTGACAAAATCGAATCTGGTGGACTCACGTGCGACTCAGAGGCGGACGCCAAGCCCTTTCGCCGCCCTGGGTCGCTGAAACGCCGATACGAAAAAGCCAGACGTTGTTGTAAAGATGCTGTATCGAGAGCCGATCAATTCCGATAGGTTTTCGGCAATCGGCAGGGATGGGCGTCCCTTCGATCGGACGGGGCGAGATGGGCGCTTGTTCGCGGCCATCGGCATGGGGGTGATCATGAAGCCGGCTTTTTTGGTGTTCACGGTGATGCTCGCGAGATCGTCAAGCGCGACGAGGGGGCGAGCAGACGGCGATGCGGGCGCTCGACCTTCTCGGCGGCAAACAGCAAGCGCCACTGTCCGCATCGCCATGGCGGGTCGGTGACGGCGGCACGACACGAGCGGTGCATTCCTGTTGCCGCGGCCAAGGATTGCGGCACGCAAATCCATGCCGATTGATCGGTTCCATGCGCGGTCGCGCGCAGATTTTAACACAAGTGGTTTCGGGGGAAACAATGAGCGATTCATTTCGGGAAGTTACGTCGGTCTCGTGGTTCGGACGCATCAAGCGCGCTGTCGGTGGGGTCATCTTCGGCCTGCTTCTGGTCGTGCTGATGGTGATCGGGCTGTTCTGGAACGAGGGGCGCGCGGTGCAGACGGCGCGCTCTCTGGCCGAAGGGGCCGGAGCCGTGGTTTCGGCCAGCGCCGACAGCGTCGATGCCGCCAATGACGGCAAATTGGTGCATGTCAGCGGGCCGGTGACGACGGACAGTGGTCTCGCCGATCCGGATTTCGGCATTGCGGCGCAAGGTCTGCGCCTGTCGCGCAGCGCCGAGATGTACCAGTGGAAGGAAGAGTCCAAATCCGAGACCACCAAGAAGCTTGGTGGCGGTGAGGAGACCGTGACCACCTACAGCTATTCGAAAGTGTGGGACGACAGCCAGATCGACTCGTCGGATTTTAAGAAACCAGACGGCCACCAGAATCCGCCGATGGCGATCCACGGCCGCACCTTCCAAATTCCGCAAGGCAAGCTTGTCGCCTTCGATCTCCACACGCCGGTGCTTGATCGCATCGAGGGCGACAAGGCGTATGCGCTGTCACCCGACCAATCGGCCGCGATCAAGGCCGCCTATACCGGCACCGGGCCGCTCAGCGTCGTCGACGGCAGGATCTATCTCGGCGCCGACACGACAACGCCGGCGCTGGGCGATTACCGCATCGGCTACGAGTTGGCACCGCTCGGCGTGATCAGCATCGTGGCGCGGCAGGCCGGCAGTCGGTTCGAACCCTACCAGACGCAGGCGGGCGATGCGTTGCTGATGGTCGACACCGGCACTGTCCCGGCAGACAAGATGTTCGCCGAGGCGGTCAGCGCAAACACGCTGATCACCTGGCTGCTGCGTGCCGCCGGCCTTTTGTTGCTGACCATCGGCTTTGCCCTGTTCCTCAGCCCGATCGGCGTGATCCTCGACGTCATTCCGTTCCTCGGCGGCATGGCGCGGATGGGAACCGGCATCATCGCCTTCTTCCTGGCGATCCTGGTCGGCACGACGACAATTGCGATTGCCTGGTTCTGGTATCGGCCGGTCCTGGCGGTGGGCATCCTTGCGGCCGGCATCATCGCGGCGGCGGCGGTCTACTACCTCGGCCGCTCGCGCAAGGCAGCCGCACCGGTTGCCGTGCCGAGCACCGAGGCGGCAAGCTAGATCTAACGCCGAACGGCCACCGCCGTTCGGCGCTCATTTTACCGATCCTCGAAACCGGTCAGAACGCCGACGGCATTGACGCCGATCTCCTCGACGGCATAGCCGCCCTCCATGACGAACAGCGTCGGCAGGCCAAGCTTGGCGATGCGGCGGCCGATCTTTGGATAGTCAGATGTTTTCAGCTTGAACTGGCTGATCGGGTCCTTCTCGAACGTGTCGACACCCAGCGAGACGATGACGACATCCGGGGCGTAAGCGGCAAGCTTGGCGCAGGCGTCCTCGAGCGAGGCATTCCAGGCGTCCCAGTCGGTGCCGAAGGGCATCGGATAATTGACGTTGAAGCCTTCGCCTTCGCCGGCGCCACTTTCGTCGGCATGGCCGAGGAAGAACGGGTACTCGACCATCGGATCGCCGTGCAGGTTGAGCACCTGCACGTCAGCACGGTCATAGAAGATCTCCTGCGTGCCGTTGCCATGGTGGTAGTCGACATCGAGGATCGAGATGCGTTCGGCACCCTGATCGCGGAACCATTGCGCGGCGACGGCGGCATTGTTGATGTAGCAATAGCCGCCCATGAAGCCGGCACCGGCATGGTGGCCGGGCGGACGGCAGAGCGCGAAGGCGGATGTCTCGCCGCCCTTGACCAGGCCGGCGGCGGTCAGCGCCACATCATAGGACGACTTGATCGCGGCCCACGTGCCCTCGACGAAGGTGGCACCGGCATCGAAGGAATAGTATCCGAGCAGGGCGTCGACGCGCTTTGGCGGCACGTCGCCGCGCAGGCCGCGCGTCGGCCAGGTGAAGGGCATCGCCGTGCCCTTGAAGCCGGCTTCTGTCCATTGCGGCCAGACCGTCGGCAGGAAGTCGATATAGTCTGATTTGTGGATGCGCTTGGCGGCGGCGAGATCATGCTCGAGCGGCAGGACGATCGGCCCCAGTTTCTCACTCTCGACCCGCGCCTTGATGAATTCGGCCCGCGACGGCTTTTCGAAACCCGGCACGATGGCCGAGGTGACCAGTTCCATTTGGCCAGCATGACCAGCGTGAAGCGGCGAATAGACAGTCTGCATAGATTCCTCTCGAAGTGCGAAATCAGTCAAGATTGAGATACGGGCTCACCAGAGCGAGCCACATGGTTTCCACATCGTCCTCGATGAGGTCGAATGTCCGGCGGTCTTTTTTCAGCCCCACAAGCCGGCATACGTGCCCGACCTCCATCATCACCACGCCGAGCCGGCTGGCGATCTTGTCTTCAAGAGCCGGGTTCACATGCTGCAGCCATGCGGCGTAGAGGGCGATGATCTGGTCGTCATATTCGTTCTGAATCGGCCGGAGGTCGGCGTTACCGGAGATAGCTTCGATCACCGGCATCAGGCTGGCGTTTTCGAGGTAGAGCCTGGACGTGTCGATGAAGAGCCTGCGCACTTCCTGTCGAAATTCGTCGCGGTTGGTGGGCGGGGCGACCTTGATGCGCCTCGCGATGACCTCGGGAAAGGATGACAGCCAGCGCCGGGCGAGGTCCAGAAGAATGGCTTCCTTGTTGGGAAAGTATTGGTAGACCGAACCGACCGACAAGCCCGCGCGCTGCGCAATGGCGAGCGTCGTCGGCGTCTTTGTCCCTTGCTCCCGTGTCAAGATCAGCGCCGCGTCGAGAATCCTGTCGACCACCTTGCTCGACCGTTGTTGCCGTGGCTGCTTGCGCGGTTCGAGCGCTATCCTGGTTTTGCGGTCGAGACTGCGCTTCACGGCTTGATGTCCTCGTTCCCCGCCCGGTCCCAACACAGGCGCGGGGTGCTGTCCACAATACATTCCATATTCCGCATGTTGACAAACGCGAATAATCAGTCGCATTCTTTATCCACGCTGTCTCCCGGGATAACAAGGGGAATTTCGAAGACGGCGAGCTGGCATCTTTTTCCATCCCATGGCGCCGCCTCGGTGGAGCGGCAGGTCGTTGGAGGCAGGGGGTTGTCGGTGTCAGCCAGTCGTCAAAAGCGCGGAGTCGCGATGTCTGTCACGGGTGCGGGTAACAATGCGGATTTGATCGTCATCAACGGTCGTGTGCAGACAATGGACGATGACAATCCCGCCGCCGAGGCCGTTGCCGTCAAGGACGGCGCCATCATCGCCGTTGGCAGCCGCGCCTCCATCGAAGAGCTCAAGGGACCGGCCACCAAGGTCATCGACGCCAAGGGCGGTACGGTCGTGCCGGGCTTCATCGAAGCCCATATGCACCTGTTTTCAGGTGGGGCGGAGCTTGCCCATCTCCAGCTTGTCGGGGTCCACGGCTTCGAGGCGCTGCAAAAGGCGATACGCGACTACGCGCCGACGCGGCCTGATGCTCCGATGCTGGTCGGCCAGGGCGTCGATTACACCGTGCTCGGCAGCGAGCGGGTGACGCGCCATCACCTCGACGCCATTTTGCCCGATCGCCCGTTCTGTATGGCCGCGCCCGACCATCACACCATGTGGGCCAACACCAAGGCGCTGGAAATGGCCGGCATCCTGCATGGACGCACGCTTGGTCCGGGCAATGAGATCGTCATGGGTGACGATGGGCTGGCGGCCGGTGAATTGCGCGAAGGCGAGGCCTTCGGCCCGGTGCTCGACCTTGCCGGCGAAAGCCGGGTGCGGCTGGGGCTGTCGACCGGCGGCGAGCCGGATCCGGTGCCGACGGCGGCCGAGCGGGCCGCCGATCGCGATATCATGCGGCGCGGGCTCGCCTGGTGCGCCCGCCATGGCATCACCTCGATCCAGAACATGGACGGCAATCTCTATCAGCTCGAGCTGCTGGCCGAGATCGAAGCCGTGGAAGGCTTGCCTTGCCGCGTACAAATCCCGTTCCACTACAAGAATTTCATGACGCTCGACATGCTCGACAAGGCATCAACGATGGCCGAACGCTACAACAGCGAATGGCTGTCGTCGGGCATGGTCAAGGTGTTCTATGACGGTGTGCTCGATTCCTGGACGGCTGTCATGGTCGAGCCCTATGCCGACCGGCCCGACTGGGTGGGCGAGCCGCTGTTCACGCCTCAACAGTTCATCGATCTGGCCGTCGCGGTCGACAAGCGGGGGCTGCAGATCGCCGTACACTCAATCGGCGACGGCGCGGTGCGCGCGGTGCTCGACGGTTATGAGGCGGCGCAGAAGGCGAACGGCAAGCGCGACAGCCGCCACCGGGTCGAGCACATCGAGGTCACCACTACTTCGGACGTGCCGCGCTTCGCCGAACTCGGCGTCATCGCCTCCATGCAGCCGCCGCATCCGCCCGGCGCCATGGATTTTCCGCTGGAGCCGACGGTGTCGCGCATCGGGCCGGCGCGCTGGCCCTTGAGCTATGCCTGGCGAACCCTGAAGAATGCCGGCGCGCATGTCGTCTTCGCATCGGACTGGCCGGTGTCGCCGATCGATCCGATCCTGGGCATCCGCGCGTCGGTGTTGCGCAAACCGTGGGCAGAAAGCGACCCGGACCAGAGCTTCTCGCTGCATGAAGCGCTCGCCGCATACACGGTCGAGGGCGCCTATGCCGAGTTTGCCGAGCACCGCAAGGGCAAGGTGAAAGCAGGCTACATGGCCGATCTGGTGGTGCTTTCGGCGGACATCGAGGCGACGGCGCCGGAAGCGTTGCACGAGGTGCGGCCGGTGACGACGATCTGTGGCGGCAAGATCACCTATCAGGCCTGACAATGGCATGAGGCTTGCTGGGCATGAGCCTTGCTAGCCGAAAATACGAACTGAACCGTGATTCAATGCCGGGCTTGCCAACCTACCGGCCATGTGGTCACATCGAACAGGGGAAGAGCTCCGCCAGCAAGAGCGGGGTCAACAGTGAGGCGTAATCGTGCCGGACAAACCGGATCGGAATGCGATTGAAGTAGTAAACGTCAGCAAAATTTTCGGATCAGGGGAGGGGCAGGTCGCTGCCCTCGACACGGTCTCGGTATCCATCCGCGAGAACGAGTTCTTCACGCTGCTTGGCCCATCCGGCTGCGGCAAGACGACATTGCTCAGGCTGATCGCCGGCTTCGACTTCCCAACCGCCGGTGGGATCCTGCTCTATGGCCAGGACATCGCCCTGCTGCCGCCCTTCAAGCGGCCGGTCAACACCGTTTTCCAGTCCTATGCGCTGTTCCCGCACATGACGGTGGCCGACAACATCGGCTTCGGCCTGGAAATGCTGGGCAAACCGAAGGCCGAGATCAAGGCGCGCGTCGCCGAGATGCTGAAGCTGGTCAAGATGGAAGCGCTCGCCGGTCGTCGCACCAGCCAGATCTCGGGCGGCCAACAGCAGCGCGTGGCGCTGGCCCGGGCGCTCGCACCGCAGCCCAAAGTGCTGCTGCTCGACGAGCCACTGTCGGCGCTCGACTACAAGCTGCGCAAGGAGATGCAGATCGAATTGAAGCGGCTGCAGCACGAGACCGGCATCACCTTCATCTTCGTCACCCACGACCAGGAAGAAGCGCTGACCATGTCGGACCGCATCGCGGTGATGTCGTCGGGCAAGATCCTGCAGGTCGGTTCGCCCTGGGATATCTACGACAAGCCGGCCGAACGCTTCGTCGCCGACTTCATTGGCGAAACCAACTTCCTTATGGCCGCCATCAGCGAGATGGCCAACGGCAAGGCGCGCGCGACGCTCAAATCCGGTGCGACCATCGAGGCGACCGTGGCCCAAGGTTTCCAGCCCAAGGCCAATGCCACGGTCGTGGTTCGGCCCGAACATGCCAAGCTGAGCAAGGGCAAGGGCGAGTTGTCGGGAACAGTCGACAACATCGTCTATTTCGGCACCGACACCCACATCCATGTTCATCTCGAGAGTGGCGAACTCTTCACCGTACGCCAGCAGAACACGCGCAGCGCGGGCTGTGGTTTCGAGAAGGGCGACACGGTCGGCATTCTCATCGGCAGCGATGCCGCCCAGGTCCTGAAGGACTGACGATGGCGACCGCGGAAGAAGTCGCCAAGGCAGCGGAACGGCGCGATATCCGTGAGCGCTGGCTTTTGTCAGCCCCAGCGCTGTTGACCATTTTTCTCGCCGCGACCGGCCCGTTGCTGATCGTGCTCGTCTATTCATTCCTGACACCAGGCTCCTATGGCGACGTGAAGTGGCAATTCTCGCCGGAAGCCTGGATAGCGGTGTTTCTGGAACGCGATATCTTCGACGATACGCTTTCGATCGCCGCAGCCCACGTCACCATCTTCCTGCGCTCGATCAAGCTCGCGGTGGTGACGACCATCGCCACGTTGGTGCTTGGCTTCCCGACCGCCTATTTCATGGCGACGCGCAGCGAAAAGACTCGCGATCTCTGGCTGTTCCTGATCACCATACCGTTCTGGACCAACCTGCTGATCCGCACCTTCGCCGTGCTGCAGATCATCCGCAACGAAGGCATCATCAACACGATCCTGCTCAAGCTCGGCATCATCTCGGCGCCGATCCAGATACTCTACACCGACACGGCGATCCTGATCGGCATGGCCTATGTCTACCTGCCGCTGATGGTGCTGCCGATCTACGCCAGCATGGAGAAGCTCGATTTCCGGCTGGTCGAGGCCGGCTATGATCTCTACGCGACACGTTTCCAGGTGCTGCGGCGGATCACCTTCCCACTGGTCAAGCCAGGCGTCATCGCCGGTTCCATCCTGGTCTTCATTCCAGCACTTGGCGCCTATGTGACGCCAAGCGTGCTGGGCGGCGGCAAGAACATGATGCTGTCCAACCTGATCGAATTGCAGTTCGGGCAGGGCCGCAACTGGCCGCTCGGCTCGGCGCTGTCGATCGCCGTCATGATCATCGTCATGGTGGCGCTGCTTGCCTATGTGCGCAATGCCGGCAAGGCAGGGGTGCGTCATGGCTAAGAACTTTTCCATCAAGCACCAGCCGGGATTCACCACGATCGCCGCGACCTGCTTTATCGTGCTCTATTTGCCGATCATCGTGCTGGTCATCTATGCCTTCAACGCGGCGAGCTCGACCTCCGAATGGGGCGGCTTTTCGCTGAAATGGTTCCAGTCGGCATGGCAGAACACGCAGGTCATCGATGCCACGCTGCGTTCCTTCCAGATCGGCTCCGTCGCGGCGGTGCTTTCCACCATCTTCGCCACCATGGCCGCGCTCGCCACCACGCGAACCGCGCCCTATCCCGGCCTCACGTTCAAATATGCGGCGATCAATCAGCCGCTGATGGTGCCCGAGATCGTCACCGGCGTGGCGCTGCTGATCTTCTTCTCGCGCATCAAGATCTTCACCGGCTATTCCGGCATCGGTTATCTGATCGCCGCGCACACGGCGTTCTGCATTCCCTTCGCCTACCTGCCGATCCGGGCGCGGCTTGAGAATATGGACCTGACGCTGGAACGTGCCGCCGCCGACCTTTACGCGACTCCGTGGAAAACCTTCCGCCGCATCACCCTGCCGCTTCTGTGGCCCGGCATCCTGGCCGGATTGATGCTGGCCTTCGTCATCTCGCTCGACGACGTCGTTATCACAGAGTTCGTCAAATCGGGCGGTCAGGACACGCTGCCAACCTACATGCTCGGCCAGATTCGCCGCGGCATCACACCCGAGATCAACGCGATATCGACCGCCTTCCTGCTGCTTTCGGTCGCGATCGTCACGTTGTTTTTCTTCGTCAGCAGGAAACGAGACTGAACCGAAAATGGGAGTTAAAACGATGAACTGGAAGACAACAGCAACCGCCATGGGGTTGGCGTTGCTCGCTTCGACGAGCCTGGCCCGCGCCGACGGCGAATTGAACATCTACAATTGGGGCAACTACACCAGCCCTGACGTGATCAAGAAGTTCGAGGCCAAATACAACGTCAAGGTGACCATCACCGATTACGATTCCAACGACACCGCGCTCGCCAAGGTTCGCCAGGGCGGCACTGGCTTCGACATCGCGGTGCCTTCGCAGACCTACGTGCCGATCTGGATCAAGGAAGGCCTCGTCCAGGAGACCGATCCGGGCAAGATGGAGAATTTCAAGAATGTGGCGCCGGAATGGGCCAATCCCGATTTCGACCCGGGCCGCAAATACTCGGTGCCGTGGGCCCTGGGCACTGTCGGCGTGGTCGTCAATACCGACGCCTACAAGGGCCCGGCCGACAGCTGGGGCATCATCTTCAACACACCTGACGAACTGAAGGGCAAGGTCAATGTCGTTCCCGAAATGAACGACGTCATCTTCGCCGCGATCAAATATGTCGGCGGCCAGCAATGCACCACCGACAAGGAAGTGCTGAAGAAGGTGCGTGACACGCTTGTCGCGGCCAAGCCGAACTGGATCGCGATGGAGTACAACACCATCGAGAAGATGGGCGCCGGCGACTTCAAGGCAACCAGCGACTGGAACGGGTCGGCGCTGCGCCAGCGGCTGGCCAACCCGGCCATCCACTACAACTATCCGAAAGAAGGCTTTGGCCTGTGGAGCGACAACGTCGTCGTTCTGAAGGAAGCCAAGAACGTCGAGAACGCCAAGCTTTTCCAGAACTTCATCATGGACCCGGAAAATGCGGCGGGTCTCTCGGCCTTCCATCGCTATGCCAACGCCATCACCGGATCGGACAAGTACATGCCGGCCGACATGAAGGACGCGCCGGAAGTTGTCATCCCGGCAGCCGACAAGCCGCGTGCCGAGTTGCAGCAGATGTGCGCCCCGGAAATCCAGGACATCTACACCAAGATCTGGACCGAACTGCAGAAGTAACCGCGTTTTCGACGGGCCCGGCGGCGCACGCCGCGGGGTCCGTTTTACGTTCAAGGGGCTCGGTCGTCATGGAATCCTACCGCAACTCCGATCCGCGGCCGCCGATCATGCAGGGCTCGCCGCCGGCCATGGTGCCGCCGAAGCTCGACTGGGACCGGCCGCCGTGGAACCGCTGGGCGTTCCAGCACATCCGCGAAATTCTGCCGACCGCCGAAGTCTGGCGCGGCAATGGCCATCGCCACCGTTTCGAACGCGCCGAGGTCGATCTCGACGGGCTGGCGGTCGAAGACAGCACAGGCGCGCCGACGACGCTCGCCGGGCTGCTCGATGAGACCTATACGGACGGCTTGCTGGTGCTGAAGGACGGCAAGGTCGCCTATGAGCGCTATTTCAACGGCATGAATGACCGCACGCTGCATCTGTCGCAGTCGATGGCGAAGTCCGTCACCGGTTCGGTATTCGGCATACTGGTCGGGCGCGGACTGATCGATCCGGCCAAGCCAGTGACGACCTACCTGCCGGAACTCAGCGCGACGGGCTGGGCCGGCGCCAGTGTCCAGCATGTGCTGGACATGACCAGCGGCGTCCGCTTCTCCGAGGAATATACCGACCGCTATTCGGACATCGGCCAGGTCGATGTCGCCACCGGCTGGAAGCCGGCGCCGCCGGACAGCGATCCGGCCTTTCGCTGGCCCTCGCACATGTTCGAACTGATCCTGGGCTTGAAGGAAACGATCCGCCCGCATGGTGCTGCCTTCGAATACCGCTCGATCGAGACCGATGTGCTTGCCTTCATCATGGAACGGGTGACGGGCAAGCGGCTGCCGCACCTGGTTTCGGAAGAGCTCTGGCAAAAGCTCGGCGCCGATGAAAGCGCGTGCTTCACCGTCGACAGCGCCGGCTATGCGGTGGCCGACGGCGGCTTCAATGCGACGCTGCGCGACTACGGCCGCTTTGGCCAGCTGATCCTCGACAATGGCGGCGGCGTCGTGCCCGCCGACTGGATCGAGGCCACGCGCAACGGCACACATGGGCCGGACTTCAGCCCCAGCCTGCCGGAGGGCAGCTATCGCAACCAGTTCTGGATCGAGGACCCGCGCTCGCGCGCGCTGATGTGCCGGGGCGTGTTCGGGCAGATGATCCATATCGACTGGAATACCGGAATGGTCGTGGTGAAGCTTTCGACCTATCCGGACTTCAGCAACGTCGCCTATTCCATGGCGACGCTGAAGGCCGTGCACGCCATCGCCGCTGCACTGAGCTGAGAGCCTGTTTGGAAACTCACTCCAGCGGCCATCTGACGGCGTTTTCTGCGCTTCCGATGCTCACGGACCTGAAATGTCCGCTCCGCTCTGGTTCTCGAAACCGCCGCCATATGACTCGCCGGACCGACTTTCGAAACAGCCTCTAAACAAGACTTGGGAGGAACCGCCATGACCGGCAAGACCGCGTTCGAGACCCGCTACGGCTTCTGTCGCAACGAGGTGCTGCTCGCCAACTGGCGCGAAAACCCGTTCAACCGGTGGTCGTTCCAGAATCTCGGAGAACTGGTGCCGACCGCCCGTGTGGCGGCAGCCCCGGCTGGTGTCGAGGCGCCGGTCCGGGACATGGGCGGTCTGCTCGGCGAGAAGGTCGCTATCACCAGCGTGCCGGAGACGGTGGCTGAATTTCTCGGACGTTCGAGCACCGATGCGCTGACGGTGATGAAAGACGGCAAGATCATCGGCGACTGGTTCGCGCCGCACATGGATTTCGGCGCCCGCCACATCATCTTTTCGATCAGCAAGTCGATGACCGCCATTGTCGCCGGCATACTGGAAGGTGAGGGGGTGTTCGACCCGGAAGCGCCGGTGACGGCTTACATCCCTGAAGCCGCCGGCTCGGCCTATGGCGACGCAAGCGTGCGGCATGTGCTCGACATGAGCGTCAGCCTCGATTTCGCGGAGGCCTATCTCGATCCGGAGAGCGCTTTCGCCCGCTATCGCCGCGCCACGCTGTGGAATCCGGGCGGCGGCACGGAAAGCCTGCGCGAATTCATCCTGACCTTGCAGCGGCTTGCCGAGCCGCATGGCCAGACCTTCCGCTACCGCTCGCCCAATTCCGATCTGCTCGGCATCCTGCTCGAGCGCGCCTCCGGCCAGCGTTCTTCCGACCTGATGCGCGACAAACTGTGGCTGCCGCTGGGCGCCGTCAGCGACGCTTCGATCAGCGTCGACATGGAAGGCACGGCCCGCACCGCCGGCGGCATTTCGGTGACGCCGCGCGACTTGGCGCGCGTTGGCGAGATGATGCGGCAAGGTGGGGTGGCCAACGGCCGCCGCATCGTGCCGGAAGCCTGGGTGCGCGATACCGTTGCCACCGGCGGCAGCTCGGAAGCCTGGCAGCGAGGCACGATGGCACTTTTGTTTCCGAAGGGCCGCTATCGCAACAAATGGTACCAGACTGGACACGAGAACGGCGCCTATTGCGGCATCGGCATCCATGGCCAGTGGCTCTATGTCGATCCCAGGACCGAAGTGGTGATCGCCAAGATGTCGTCGCAGCCGGAGCCGGTGGACGATGCGCTCGATGTCGAGATCGTCGCCTTTTTGGAAGCGCTGAGCCGCATGGTCTGAGCGCGCCTGGGTCGCCACATTAGCGCGCGCTTTCCTGTGGACCCGCCGGGCTGATCAAAGCGCGGCGGTTGGCGGATCGGACGTCTGCGCCTATGGTCGCCGCTCTTTCGACGAGAGCAGGAATGACATGGCATTCGACATCAAGCGCATTGCAGCCATCATCGCAGCCGAGATCACTGCCCGGCCCGAACAGGCGGCCGCGGCGATCAAATTGCTCGACGAGGGTGCGACGGTGCCGTTCGTGGCGCGTTACCGCAAGGAGGTCACCGGCGGGCTGGACGACACGCAATTGCGCGACCTTGCCGAACGGCTTGCGTATCTGCGCGAGCTCGATGCGCGCCGCGACACCATTCTTGGCTCCATCCGCGAGCAGGGCAAGCTGACGCAGGAGCTCGAGCGCAAGATCGTGACCGCCGCGACCAAGGCGGAGTTGGAAGACATCTACCTGCCCTACAAGCCCAAGCGCCGGACCAAGGCCGAGATCGCCCGGGAACGTGGGCTGGGGCCTCTGGCCGAAGCCATCCTCGCTAACCGGGCGTCGGTGCCCGCTGAGTTGGCGCTGGCCTATGTCACCGAAGAGGTGGCCGACGTCAAGGCGGCGCTCGATGGCGCGCGCGACATCCTGTCGGAACAGTTCGCCGAGAATGCCGATCTGGTCGGCAAACTGCGCACCCACATGAAGGAACGCGCCTTCATGCGGGCCAGGGTGGTCGACGGCAAGCAGGAGGCTGGCGCAAAATTCTCCGACTATTTCGACCATGTCGAGCGCTGGGCAAATGTGCCGAGCCATCGCGCCCTGGCCATGCTGCGCGGCCGCAACGAGGAAGTGCTGTCGCTCGACATCGAGGTCGATGCCGACGACACCTCCCCGGTGAAGCCGGTCGAACGGATGATCGCCAATGCCTATGCGATCGGCGGCAGCCTGCCGGGCGATCGCTGGCTGACGGAGGTCGCCGGCTGGACCTGGCGCATAAAGCTGTCGCTGCACCTGACGCTCGATTTGATGCGCGATCTGCGCGAACGAGCGGAAGAGGAAGCGATCCACGTCTTTGCCCGCAATCTGAAGGATTTGCTGCTTGCGGCCCCGGCCGGCTCGCGGGCCACGATGGGGCTCGACCCCGGTATCCGCACCGGCGTCAAGGTGGCGGTGGTCGACGGAACCGGCAAGGTGCTGACCACGACAACGGTCTATCCGTTTCCGCCGAGGAACGACGTGCGTGGCACGCAGGCCGAACTCGCCAAGCTCATCCGCCTTCACAAGGTCGAGCTGATCTCGATCGGCAACGGCACCGGCAGCCGCGAGACGGAGAAGCTTGTCGCCGACATGCTGTCCGACATGCCGGCGGACGCTGGTCCGAAGCCGCTCAAGGTGATCGTCAGCGAGGCGGGCGCCTCGGTCTATTCGGCATCGGCGACGGCGGCGGCGGAATTCCCCGGCCTCGACGTGTCGCTACGCGGCGCGGTATCGATCGCACGGCGGCTGCAGGATCCACTGGCCGAACTGGTCAAGATCGAGCCGAAATCGATCGGTGTCGGTCAGTATCAGCATGACGTCGACCAGTACCGGCTCGGCCGCTCGTTGGAGGCCGTGGTGGAAGACGCGGTCAACGCCGTCGGCGTCGATCTCAACACCGCCTCGGCGCCGCTGCTGGCGCGCGTGTCTGGCCTTGGCGCATCGCTCGCGGACGCCATCGTTGCGCATCGCGACGCGACCGGCCCGTTCGCCAGCCGAAAGGACCTGCTGAAGGTCGCCCGCCTTGGACCTCGGGCGTTCGAGCAATCCGCCGGCTTCCTGCGCATTGCCAATGGCAGCGAGCCGCTGGATGCCTCGTCGGTGCATCCGGAAGCCTATGGCGTGGCGAAGAAGATCGTCGCTGCCTGCGGGCGCGATGTTCGCTCGCTGATGGGGGACAGTGCAGCACTCAAGGCGCTCGATCCGCGCGTCTTCGTCGATGAGCGTTTCGGCTTGCCGACGGTTCGCGATATCCTGGCGGAGCTGGAAAAACCCGGCCGCGATCCGCGCCCCGGCTTCAAGACGGCGACCTTCGCCGATGGCATCGACGACATCAAGGATCTGAAGCCCGGCATGCTTTTGGAAGGCACGGTCACCAATGTCGCCGCCTTCGGCGCCTTCGTCGATATCGGCGTCCATCAGGACGGGCTGGTGCATGTCTCGCAGCTGGCCGACCGGTTCATCAAGGACGCGCATGAGGTGGTCAAGGCCGGCGATGTGGTCAAGGTGCGCGTCGTCGATGTCGACATCAAGCGCAAGCGTATCGCGCTGTCCATGCGCAAGGATGGCGGCGAAGGTGGGGCGTCGAAAGGCGGGCCGCGCGACAATGGCGGCGGCAGGCCGGCGCCGCGTTCGCCGGCACCTCCACGCCAGCCGGAAAGGCCGGCGCAGCAAGGCGCGTTCGGTGCGGCATTGGCTGACGCGCTGAAGCGGAAATGACTATTCTGCGACCCGCCTTGAAGCACGTCCGCGTTTGATGAGATTCATGCCGTGCGACACAGGGCTCAAGAATCATTGCGTCCCTCAAGAATGGTCGGGATGTCGCGGGCACCATGCAAAATGCGCTCGATACGCACATCATCGCCATCGGCGGTGTAGAAAATCACATAGCGCAGAAATGCGATGGAGCGCAGGCCGGGCCATAGACTCGGCTGGGGAACGCCACCGCGTGGCGCGTCAGCAATGCGGCCGCAGCGTTCCCTGAGCGCAGCTATGAAGCGTCGAGCCGCAGCGGGATTTCCAGCGAGGATGTAATCGCCGATCTCTTCGACGTCCTGCGCGGCGGCTGGCGCAAATATGACCGCCATTGTTCACGGCTTTCCGCCGCTGTATTTTGCTTCCAGTCGCTTAAACACCTGTTCGGCCGGGATGCCCGGGCCACTTTCCACGCCTTTTCGAATGTCCTCTCGTAGCGCCGCAAGCTTTGCCTCGCGCTGTTCTTCGCGCTCTTCCAGCAGGCGCAGGCTATCGCGCACAACTTCGCTGGCGCTGGCATAGCGGCCGCTCTTTACCAACTCGCGCACCAATGTCTCATAGCGGGGGCCGATGCTGTAACTTGCAGGCATGAGTTATCCTTGCTTTTACCCAATATTATCAATTTTTGATAAATCCGCCAAATCAAATCTGATGGCCTACATGCTTGAGCAGCCAGTCGCGAAAGCTGGCGACCGGCGGATGGCCACGCTTGTCGTGCGGAACGACGAGATAATAGGCACTGCGGCTTTGCATGGGCTCGCCGGGCGCCGGTACGAGCTGGCCACGCTGCAATTCGCCCGCGATGAGGATCAACGGCAACAGCGCCATGCCGAGCCCCGCCATGCAGGCCTGGGCCGCGGTGCCGAACTGTTCGAACTGCATGCCCGGTCCGGTCGGCGCGCTCAGGCCCTGATGCTCGAACCATTCGGTCCAGGCGCCAGGGCGCGTCGCCATGTGCAGCAGCGGCAAGCGGCCGATATCGGCCGGTGAGGCGATGGCGCGGCCAGCGAGGAATTCGGGCGACACCACCGGCGCCACCGTTTCGCGCACCAAGAGCGTCGAGTCGGCCTCCGGCCAGTCCGGCAGCCCGTAGTGGATGGCGGCGTCCAGCCTCTCCCTGGCGAAGTCGAAGCGGCCGACGCGGGTGACGAAGTTGATGGTGATGTCAGGATTGTTTTCGACGAAATCGGGGATCATCGGCATCAGCCAGCGGGTGCCGAAGGTGGGCAATATGGCAAGGTTCAGGATGCCACTATGCCGATTGCTCATCAATCCGAGGGCTGCGTCACGCAACTGGCCAAGTGCTGAACGCACCGCCTCGGCGTAGATTTCGCCCGATGCCGACAGCCTGACATTGCGGCTGTCGCGCTCGAACAATCGGCGGCCGAACTGGTCTTCCAGCAACCTGATCTGCCTACTGACCGCGCCCTGGGTCAGATCAAGCTCCTGGGCAGCAGCGGTGAAACTGCCGAGTCGGGCCACCGCCTCGAAGGCGGCAAGGGCGCTGATGTTTGGCAAAAGGCGGCGCTGGACATTCATGATCCATTACTAACGCTCATTGATCGGTGAAGCAATTTCGTTTGATTTTTTCGAGGCGCAGGCCGATAAGCCGGGCCAGGATTTTGCTATGCAGGTCGGCGTCCGAAAGCCGCTGAACACTTTTGGGCGACATGCATTGGTTTGGGAGAACGCCATGGCCGCCGACAAGAATGCATTCGTCTGGGAAGACCCATTCCTGATCGAGGATCAGCTTTCGGAAGACGAGCGCATGGTGCGCGATGGTGCGGCGGCCTTTGCCGCCGACAGACTGGCGCCGCGGATCGAGGACGCCTATCTCAACGAGACCTTCGACACCGCCATCTTCCGCGAAATGGGCGAAGCCGGGCTGCTCGGCATCAATATTCCCGAGGAATTCGGCGGGCTTGGCGCCAATTATGTGACCTACGGGCTGGTCGCGCGGGAAGTCGAACGCGTTGACTCCGGCTATCGCTCGATGATGTCAGTGCAGTCGTCGCTGGTGATGTATCCGATCCATGCCTATGGCTCGGACGAACAGCGCAAGAAGTACCTGCCCAAGCTCGCAAGCGGCGAATGGATCGGCTGTTTCGGCCTGACCGAGCCGGATGCCGGCTCCGACCCGGGCGGCATGAAGACGCGCGCCGAGAAGACCGCGAACGGCTACAGGCTCTCCGGCTCGAAGATGTGGATTTCCAACGCGCCGGTCGCTGATGTGTTCGTCGTCTGGGCGAAGTTGAAAGGCGAGAACGCCAAGGACGAGATCCGCGGCTTTGTGCTGGAAAAGGGCATGAAGGGGCTTTCGGCGCCGACGATCGGTGGCAAGCTGTCGCTGCGGGCATCGATCACCGGCGAAGTGGTGATGGAAGGCGTCGAAGTCGGCGAGGATGCGCTGTTGCCCAACGCCAAGGGCCTTGGCGGCCCGTTCGGCTGCCTCAACCGGGCCCGTTTCGGCATTTCCTGGGGCTCGATGGGGGCGGCGGAGGATTGCTGGCATCGCGCCCGCCAGTACGGTCTTGATCGCAAGCAGTTCGGCAAGCCGCTGGCCGGCACGCAGCTTTACCAGAAGAAGCTCGCCGATATGCAGACCGAGATAGCGCTTGGGCTGCAGGCATCGTTGCGCGTCGGACGGTTGCTCGATGAAGGCAAAATGGCGCCGGAAATGATCTCGATCGTCAAGCGCAACAATTGCGGCAAGGCGCTGGACATTGCCCGCCAGGCCCGCGACATGCATGGCGGCAACGGCATCCAGATCGGTTATCATGTTATGCGCCACGCGCAGAACCTGGAGACGGTCAACACCTATGAGGGCACGCATGACGTTCATGCGCTGATACTTGGACGGGCGCAGACTGGGATACAGGCGTTCTTCTGAGCCTTCGGTAGCCGCTTAAATTAGGTGCACCGCAACATCTCTGCTTGGAGAATGGCCGCCATTTGTGTCAGGGTTCAGCGAAATCGTTTGAAACGCTGAATTCCGGGGCCCCATGGCAATTCTGGCAGCCGTCTATCACCTGACCCACTACAAATACGACCGGCCGGTGGTTCTCGGTCCCCAGATCATCAGGCTGCAGCCGGCGCCGCATTCGCGCACCAAGGTGCTCAGTCATTCGCTCAAGGTCGAGCCGCCGAACCACTTCGTCAATCTGCAGCAGGATCCCTACGGCAACTTCCTCGCCCGTTTCGTCTTTCCGGAGCCGGTGACCGAGTTGAAGATCGAGGTCGACCTCGTCGCCGACATGACGGTCTATAATCCGTTCGATTTCTTCGTCGAGCCATCGGCGGAGGCGTTTCCGTTCGAATATCCGGAGGAGATACGCGATGATCTCGCGATCTACCGGACGCCGGAACCGGCTGGTCCGTTGCTTTCGGCCTTGCTCGGGACGATCGACCGCAGCGCGCCGAATACAGTCAATTTTCTCGTCGATCTCAATGCCCGGCTGCAGCGCGAAATTGCCTATATCGTGCGCATGGAGACCGGTGTGTTCTCGCCGGAGGAGACGCTTGCCGCGAAACAGGGATCGTGCCGCGATTCGAGCTGGCTGCTGGTGCAGATCCTGCGCAATCTCGGTATCGCCGCGCGCTTCGTTTCCGGCTACCTGATCCAGCTCAAGCCCGACCTCGTCGCGCTCGACGGCCCGCCGGGAACCGCCGTCGACTTCACGGATCTGCATGCCTGGTGCGAGGTCTATCTTCCCGGCGCCGGCTGGATCGGCTTCGACCCGACCTCGGGCCTGCTAACCGGCGAAAGCCATGTGCCGCTGGCGGCAACGCCGCATTTCCGCAACGCAGCCCCGATTTCCGGCATGGCGAGCTTCGCCAATGTCGAATTCGGCTTCGAGATGCGGGTCGACCGCATCGCCGAGCATCCGCGCATCACCAAGCCGTTCTCGGATGAGAGCTGGCAGGCGCTCGACGCGCTGGGCAACAAGGTCGATGCAGCCCTTACGGCGGGGGACGTGCGGCTGACCATGGGCGGCGAGCCGACCTTCGTATCGATCGACGATTTCGAGTCGGCCGAGTGGAACACCGCCGCCGTCGGCCCGACCAAGCGCGAAAAGGCCGACGAACTGATCCGGAAACTGCGCGAGCGTTTCGCGCCCGGCGGCTTTCTCCACTATGGCCAGGGCAAATGGTATCCGGGCGAAAGCCTGCCGCGCTGGACCTTCTCGCTCTACTGGCGTACCGATGGCCAGCCGGTGTGGAGCGATCCGTCGCTGATCGCACGCGAAAAGAGCGAGGCCGATATCGGCCCGAAACAGGCCGAAAGCCTGCTCACCGCGATTGCCGGCGAACTCGGTATCGACAAGACCATGGTCAGCGAAGCCTACGAGGATCCGGCCGAGTGGCTGCTCAAGGAAGGCAAGCTGCCGGAGAATGTCGATCCATCCAACTCCAAGCTGGAGGATCCGGAAGAACGCAGCCGCATGGCGAAGGTGTTCGAACGCGGGCTGACCAAGCCGTCAGGCTATGTGCTGCCCGTCCAGCGCTGGAACAGCCAGGCATCAGGGCCACGCTGGCGCTCGGAAAAATGGAAGACGCGGCGCGGCCGGCTGTTCCTGGTGCCCGGCGATTCACCCGTCGGCTACCGCTTGCCGCTCGGCACGCTGCCCTATGTGCCGCCGGAGCAATTCCCCTACATCGTGCCGGTCGATCCGTCGCTGCCACGCGGACCGCTGCCCGCGCGTGAGGCCTTAATGCCTGTGACGGCTCCGGCCGAACTCGAAGGCGCCGACGAGATGGCGCGGCGCCAGCAGGCGGCGTCCTTCACGGCGGCGACCGGCCAGCAGGATCGCGTCGAACAGAAGATCACCGAGATTGGTGGCGCGGTGGGCACCCCGCGCTAGGGGGAACCCCGCGACGGGCGGCTTTGTGTGTTCATGCCGCCAGTTGAAGCGCTCGAAGACTATCTGGAACTGGTCGCGGCGGCCGAGAACGCGGCAAAGGCGATCGGCCTTCCCGTGCATATCGAAGGCTATGGCCCGCCGCACGATCCGCGCCTCAACGTCATCCGCGTGGCGCCGGATCCAGGCGTCATCGAGGTCAACATCCATCCGGCGTCCAACTGGCAGGATTGCGTGGCGACGACGACGGCGATCTACGAGGAAGCGCGGCAGACGCGACTTGGCGCCGACAAGTTCATGATCGATGGCCGCCACACCGGCACCGGCGGCGGCAACCATGTCGTGGTCGGCGGTGCGACGCCCAATGACAGCCCGTTCCTGCGAAGGCCGGACCTGTTGAAGAGCCTGGTGCTGCAATGGCAGCGGCGTCCCTCGCTGTCCTATCTCTTCTCAGGCCTGTTCATCGGCCCAACCAGCCAGGCGCCGCGCTTCGACGAGGCGCGTCACGACTCGCTCTATGAGCTCGAAATCGCGATGGCGCAGGTGCCGCATCCGGAGCAAGGGGCGGCACCCTTGCCGTGGCTGGTCGACCGGCTGTTCCGCAATTTGTTGACCGACGTCACCGGGAATACGCACCGCTCGGAAATCTGCATCGACAAGCTGTTCTCGCCGGACGGACCGACCGGCCGGCTGGGTCTTGTCGAGTTCCGCGGTTTCGAGATGCCGCCCAATGCGCGTATGAGCCTGGCGCAGCAACTGCTTGTTAGGGCGATCATTGCCCGTGCGTGGAAGAACCCGCTCGATGGCCGTTTCGTGCGCTGGGGCACCTCGCTGCATGACCGCTTCATGCTGCCGCACTATGCCTGGGCCGATTTTCTCGACGTGCTCGATGACCTCAAGCTCAACGGTTTCGAGTTCAGGCCCGAATGGTTCGACGCCCAGCTCGAGTTCCGGTTCCCGTTCTGCGGCGAGGTTCAGCATGCGGGCATCAAGCTGGAACTGCGGCAGGCGCTGGAGCCGTGGCATGTCATGGGTGAACAAGGCGCGATCGGCGGCACCGTGCGCTTCGTCGATTCATCGGTCGAGCGGCTGCAGGTCAAGACCGAAGGTCTCAATCCGGAGCGTCATGCGATCGTCTGCAACGGCCGCATCGTACCGATGAAGGTCACGGACAATCGCGAAGTCGCGGTGGCGGGCGTCCGCTTCAAGGCCTGGCAGCCAGCTTCTGGCCTGCATCCGGCACTGCCGGTCAACACGCCGCTGGTCTTCGACATCTATGACCGCTGGTCGGGCCGGGCGGTCGGCGGCTGCGTCTACCATGTCGCGCATCCGGGCGGGCGCAACTACGATACTTTCCCGGTCAATGGCAATGAGGCGGAGGCACGGCGCCTCGCCCGCTTCGAACCGCGCGGCCATACGCCGTCCGCTTATGTGCTACGTGAGGAACAACCCGCTGAAGATTTCCCGATGACCCTTGACCTTCGGCGGCCGGCAAGACTCTGATCAGCGATGGTAAAGGGGAATCACAAGAGGGTACGCGGCAAGCCGCGGATCCACAGCCTGCTGGAGCACTACCAGCCGATCGACGGCGTCGTCGACGAGATGGTCGATCCATCAGGCAATCCCCGTCCTGTCTGGAAGCACTTCATCGAAGCACTCGACGAACTGGGGCCTGAAAAGCTTAGCCAGCGTTTCGCCCGCGCCGACCAGTATCTGCGCGACGCCGGCGTCTACTACCGCGTCTATGACAAGGCCGGCACCAATGAGCGCGAATGGCCGCTGGCGCATGTCCCGGTTCTCATCGAGGAGAGCGAGTGGGCGGCGATCAGCGCTGGCCTCGTGCAACGCGCCGAGCTGTTCGAGGAAACCATCGCCGATATCCACGGGCCGAACCGGTTGGTCGAAAAGGGTATCCTGCCGGCGGGACTGATCGCGGCCAGTCCGGAATATTTGCGACCCCTCGTCGGCACCAAGCCGGCCGGCGGTCATTTCCTGCATTTCTGTGCCTTCGAACTGGGCCGTGGGCCTGATGGCCAGTGGTGGGTGCTCGGCGATCGCACGCAGGCGCCGTCCGGCGCCGGCTTTGCGCTGGAAAACCGCGTCGCCACCACGCGCGCGCTGTCCGATATCTACGGCGAGATGCATGTGCACCGCCTTGCCGGCTTCTTCCGCCGCTTTCGCGACGCGCTGATCGGCATGGCCAAGGAGACCGACGGCCGCGTCGCCATCCTGACGCCTGGGCCGCTCAACGAAACCTACTACGAACACGCCTATATCGCCCGTTATCTCGGCATCATGCTGCTCGAAGGCGAGGATTTGACCGTTTCCGGCGGCAGGCTGATGGTGCGCACGGTTTCCGGCCTGATGCCGATCAGCGTGTTGTGGCGGCGGCTCGATGCCGCCTTCGCCGATCCGCTCGAACTGCGCGCGGATTCGCAGATCGGCACGCCGGGACTGGTCGAGGCGGTCCGCCAGGGCGCGGTTGCGACCGTCAATGCGCTGGGCTCCGGCCTGATGGAGACGCGCGCGTTGCTCGCCTTCCTGCCCAAGATTTCGCGAGCCTTGCACGGCGAGGAATTGCTGCTGCCGAGTGTCGCGACATGGTGGTGCGGGCAAGCAACCGAACGCGCGCATGTGCTGGCCAATATCGATCGCATGGTCATTGGCCCGGCGCTATCGACGAGACTTGCCTTCGAGGATGACGACCAGACGAAACTTGGCTCGGCGCTGTCCGCCGGCGAGCGGGCGGAGCTGGTGTCGCGCATCGAACGCGATGGCGGCGACTTCGTCGGCCAGGAAGCGGTGACGCTTTCGACGACGCCCGTCTATGTCGGTGGCCGGCTGGAGCCGCGGCCGGCGAGCCTGCGCGTCTACCTGGCGCGAACACCCGAAGGCTGGACGGTGATGCCGGGGGGATTTGCCCGCGTCGGCCTGTCCCTCGACCCGACGGCGATCGCCATGCAGCGCGGCGGCCAGGCGGCGGATGTCTGGGTTGTCAGCGACAAACCGGTGGAGCGCGAGACGCTGCTGCCGCAAGAGAGCGACGGTTTCACCCGCACCAGGCCCGGCAGCCTGCCCAGCCGTGCGGCGGAGAACCTGACCTGGCTCGGACGCTACATCGAACGCTCGGAAGACACGGTGCGCATCCTGCGCGCCTATCATGTGCGGCTGGCCGAGACGTCCGATCCGGACATGCCTCTCTTGGCGGACATCAGGGATTATCTCGAACCTTTCGGGATCGACGTCGAAACGGCGATCCCGAAAGGGCTGATCGGCACGCTGGATAGTGCGGTCTACAGCGCCGGGCAGATTCGCGACCGCTTCTCGCCCGATGGCTGGCTGGCGCTGAAGGACCTGTCGAAGACCATCCATCAGTTCGCGACGACGGTGGCACCCGGCGACGACGCGACCCGGGCGATGACGGTCATCCTGCGCAAGCTCGCCGGCTTTTCCGGCCTGCTGCACGAGAACATGTATCGCTTCGCCGGCTGGCGCTTCCTCGAGATCGGCCGCCGGCTGGAACGCGGCATCCAGATCGCCCGCACGCTATCCCGGCTGACCAACGCCAAGGCGCCCGACGGCGCGCTCGACATGATGCTGGAGATCGGCGATAGCGTGATGACCCACCGCCGGCAATACCCGGTGCAGGCCGGCCGGCGCACGGTGATCGATCTCTTGGCGCTCGACCCGCTCAATCCTCGCTCCATCCTGTTCCAGCTCGAAAGGCTGAAGGCCGAGATCGGCCTGTTGCCATCGCTCGGCGGGGAAGGGCACATGTCGCCGGCGGCGAAGGAAATCCTGCAGCTCAACACCCAGATCGCCATCAAGGAGCCTTCGGACATGACGGCAAAGGCGCTGGATGAGCTCGCCCACGAAATCGGCGGCCTCTACAACAGCCTCGCCAAAGCCTATTTCGGCTAAGCTGGTTCCGAAACAAGAAAAGTAGGGCATGCTTTACGATATCAGGCTTCATCTCCATTACGACTATGCCGCGGCGGCTGGTGGTGGCCGCCATCAGATTCGCGTGCTGCCGTCGACGATATCTGGGGTGCAGCGCGTTATCGCCGCATCCCTGTCCTTTGCGCCGGCGCCCAACGAGCGTTCTGATTTTTCCGATTTCTTCGGCAACAACGTCACCTCGATCGCCTTTCGCGAGGCGCATGACACGCTCGACATAAGGATGAGCGCACGCGTATCGGTGTCGCGGCCCGAGCCTGGGCTCGACGTGTCACCCGATATCGGCCGGCTCAGGCAGGAACTCGCCGCCGTGCGGTCGCTGGCGCCTGATACACCGCACCATTTCCTGACGGCCAGCACTCATGCCGGCATCGACGGTGCGATCACCGGCTACGCTCGGGACAGCATCACCGGCTCTGCCGCCGGCACGGCGATGAACCTGTGCAATCGCATCCATCGCGATTTCACCTATGACGGCGAGGCGACCACCGTGCGAACCCGGGCCAGCGATGCCTTCAAGCTGAAGCGCGGTGTCTGCCAGGATTTTTCGCACATCATGATCGCCGGCCTGCGCGGGCTCGGCATTCCGGCCGGCTATGTCAGCGGCTTCCTGCGCACCATCCCGCCCAAGGGCAAGCCCAGGCTGGAAGGTGCCGATGCCATGCACGCCTGGGTCAAGGTCTGGTGCGGGCGCGATGCCGGCTGGCAGGAATTCGATCCGACCAACGGCATGCGGGCCAGCAACGACCACATCACCGTCGGTTATGGCCGCGACTATTCGGACGTGGCGCCGATCGTGGGCGTTCTCAAGACCACGGGGGGACAGGTCGGCGAGCAAGCTGTCGACGTCATTCCGGTAGTGCTCGAAAAAGCGTGAAAGCAGGTTGGTGCAGCGACCTCTTCGCTGTAATTCCGACGGACAAGACTACTTCTCAAACGCCGATGCAGCAGCTACTTTGCATTCGTTTCGAAGTGGACAATAATTGTATTCTTATGCGCGTTGGCGCGGGGTTTAAGAGTGATCAGCGTCGTTATTCCTGCCCACAATGCGGCGGCGACCATCGGGGCGACGCTGGCTTCTCTTCGCAGCGAGGCCGAAATCATCGGCGAGATACTGCTGGTCGACGACGCATCGACGGACGACACGGCAGCCGTTGCGCGGCAGTTCGCGGCGGAACTATCGTTGCCGTTGCATGTGCTGCCCGCCAGTTGCCGCGATGCCGGCGGAACCCGCAATGTGGCGCTGGCGGAGGTGCTCCATCCCTGGGTATACCTGATCGATGCCGACGACCTGCATCTGCGAGGCGGATTGCGCTCGCTGCTCCGGAAGGCGCAGGAGCAGCCGGAAGCCGATATGATCGTGGGCGCCTACCGGCGACGGGTGAACGGCCAGGATCGACAGATCAAGGTGCCAAACGGCTATCAGGCCGCGTGCCTGGCAAACGCTGCCGCCTATGTGAAAGGCGACATACGGTCGGTCGCCGTGGGCAGCGTTCTGGCATCCCGAGCCCTGATCGGCGAGACGAGATTCCCGGTCGGATTGGCTTATGACGAGGACACGCTGTTTTGGGCGCGGCTGATGAGCAAGGCATCGCTGGCCATGGTTTCGCAACCCGTCATGGTCTATGAGGTTTCGCCGGTGCGTTCCGACGACCGCTTTGCGATTAACCCGGTACGGCGCTTCCTGGATTGGCGCCGACAATTGCGCACGCTTACCGACTGCAGCATTCCGATGTCGGCGCTCAAGGCCAGGGAAGGGCTTGTCGCCCTCAAGATCGCCCGGGTCCATTATGCACGCGGCGATCTGGACACCACGGCGCGCTTCCTGGCGGTGGCCGCGGCCGCACCAAAGCGTCGCTCGGAAGCCTGGCGCTGCCTGCGCTACAGGTTCAAGCTTGCGGCGCGGCGGCGCTTGTCACCGCCGTCGATCCAGTTGCAAGGCGCCCTGTAGGCGCCAGTTCCGCCGGGACCGACACTATACAGGCGCACAGTCTTTTCAGGCGGCGTGTGGAACCAGCAATCGGCCAGTGGCTTATCTACCGATATTTGCGCGGAGCTGACATGCTGCAGAAATCCGGATTGTCGCACAGCCGGTCGGCTGACGAAGACGCTGTGCCGAAAAATCGCGCGCCGAAGAACGGGTCGCAAAGCTCGGCCGATCATGCGTCGCTTACCTATGTCAGTGACGCCGAGCCGGGTATCCGGCGGCTGAAGACAGGCAAGGGGTTTTCCTACAAGGGGCCGGATGGGCGGCCCGTTGCGGATGCTACCAGGGCGCGTATCGAGGCAATCGTCATTCCGCCGGCCTGGACGGATGTGTGGATTTCGCCCGACGCCGACGGCCATATCCAGGCAACGGGCAGGGACCTGCGCGGACGCAAGCAATACCGCTACCATCCGCAATGGGCCGAAGAACGCGACGGCGACAAATATTCGAGCCTCATCGCCTTTGCCGAAAGCCTGCCGGACCTGCGGCGCAGGATCGACAGCGATCTGCGCCATACTGGTCTGCCGCTCGAGCGTGTCGTCGCCGCGGTCGTCTGGCTGCTGGACAACACGATGATCCGGGTCGGCAATGCCGCCTACGCCCGCGACAACAAGAGTTTCGGGCTGACCACGTTGCGTGACCGCCATGTCGATATCGTCGGTTCAAGCCTGCGGTTTGCCTTCAAGGGCAAGTCCGGCAAGGAGTGGAAGCTGAAGCTGATCGATCGCCGCATCGCTGGAATCGTGCGCGGCGCGCAGGATCTGCCGGGCCAGCAACTGTTCCAGTATCTCGATGAGGACGGCGGCAGGCGGCCGGTCCGCTCCGAGGACGTCAACCGCTATATCCGCGAGGCTGCCGGCGATGCGTTCAGCTCGAAGCATTTCCGCACGTGGGGCGGCACCATCCACGCCGCGTCGCTGTTTGCACAGACGGAATTGCCGGAAAGCCAGGCGCTGCAAAAACGGGTGATGAACAGCGTCATCGACAAGGTTGCCGAGCGGCTGGGCAACACACGTGCCGTCTGCCGCAAATGCTACATCCATCCGCAGGTCTTCGAAGCATGGTCAGAGGGGCAATTGCTGGACGAAATGGCGCGGGCCAGCAAGCGCAAGCGCTCGATCGATGGTCTGGACGACGAGGAAGCTCTCGTGCTGCGATGGCTGAAGATACGCGAGAGCTGACCGGGAGCGACGGAGCGTCGCCAAATCCGCAGCATCGGGATTTTTTTATCGACGCCGTGTCGGGATCGGTCTTACTGTTTCGTCCTTTGACAGAGAAAAGGACCAAGCATGCTCTACGCAATCCTCTGCTATGCTTCCGAAGATGTCGTCTGCTCCTGGAGCAAGGAACAGGACGACGAGGTCATGGCCAATCTCCTCGACGTCCAGGACAAGTATGCCAAAGCCGGCCGGCTAGGTCCGGTGGCAAGGCTTTTGCCGACGACCGCCGCGACGACGCTGAGGAGGGTCAAGGGCGAAGCGGTCGTCATCGATGGTCCGTTCGCCGAGACCAAGGAACAATTCCTCGGCTTCTACACGCTCGAATGCGCCGATCTCGACGAGGCCGTGGAATTCGCTCGCGAACTTTCCGAGGTCAATCCGAGCGGCGGCTCCTACGAGATCCGGCCGGTCTCGGTCTTCAACCGCAACAAGGTCCCGGCATGACCGAACTCGCCTGGATCAGCTCCGCGATCAGCGCCGCCCGTCCGCAGGCGATGGGCGCGCTGCTGCGTTATTTCCGCGACCTCGATACGGCGGAAGAAGCTTTCCAGGATGCGTGCCTCAGGGCCATCAAGAACTGGCCGCAGAACGGGCCGCCGCGTGATCCCGCGGCGTGGTTGATCTTTGTCGGCCGCAACAGCGGCATCGATGCGGTGCGCAAACGCGCCAAGCAGGCGCCGATGCCGGAGGAAGACCAGATCTCGGACCTGGAAGATGCCGAGAGCGATATCGCCGAGCGGCTGGACGGAGCGCATTACCGCGATGACATCCTTCGGCTGCTGTTCATCTGCTGCCATCCCGACCTGCCGGCAACGCAGCAGATCGCGGTGGCGCTGCGGATTGTCTCGGGCCTCACCGTCAAGCAGATCGCACGCGCCTTCCTGGTCGGCGAAAGCGCCATGGAGCAGCGCATCACCCGCGCCAAGGCGCGCATTGCCGACGCTGGCGTGCCGTTCGAGACGCCGGGCGCGGTCGAGCGGTCGGAACGGCTCGCCGCTGTCGCCGCCATGGTCTACCTGATCTTCAACGAAGGCTATTCGACCAATAGCGGCGAGGCGCCGGCCCGTGCGCCGCTGTGCGAAGAGGCGATCCGGCTGGCACGGCTGTTGCTGCGGCTGTTCCAGACCGAGCCGGAGATCATGGGGCTGACGGCGCTGCTGCTTCTGCAGCACGCGCGCGCACCGGCCCGTTTCGACGATGGCGGCGAGATCGTGCTGCTCGAGGATCAGGATCGCAGCCTGTGGAGCCGCAAGATGATCGATGAGGGGCTGGCACTGGTCGACAAGGCGCTGCGCCATCGCAAGCCCGGCCCCTATCAGGTGCAGGCGGCTATTGCCGCACTGCATGCGCGGGCTGAAAAGGCCGAGGACACCGACTGGAACGAGATCGACCTGCTCTACCGACTGCTCGAGCAGATGCAGCCATCACCGGTGATCACGCTCAACCGGGCCGTCGCGGTCTCGAAGGTGCGTGGTCCGGCAGAGGCGCTCGCCATGATCGAGCCGCTGGAAGAACGGCTTTCCGGCTATTTCCATTTCTTCGGCCTCAAGGGCGGCCTCCTGATGCAGCTTGACCGGGGGGAGGAGGCGCGCGTCGCCTTCGACCGGGCCATCGCGCTTGCCAATACGGCGGCGGAAGCCGCCCATATCCGCATGCATATCGACCGGCTGATGAAGGACGGTGTCGTTCGCGCACCGACACAAAAGGCAAACTGAGCGCCGTCTGCATGTCTGGCTCAATCGTGTCGCCCGGGCTTGGACCATGCCGGGGTGGCGATTCTTCCCCGAAACGAGTAATGCCACGCCATGACTGTGCCCGAAGTGCTGACCGGCACGCGGGCGACATTGCGCGAGCATTGGTTCAACGCCATCTGATGGCGGTGGATCTGAAAGGGACAAAATGACGATAGCGAAGGAAACGATCGAGCTTCTGGCGAAACTGGGTGTGGCCGAGGGCGCGCTTACGGGCGGCGATCTAATCGTGCGCAGCCCGGTGACGGGCGAGCAGATCGCGGCGCTGAAGACGATCTCGCCCGCCGATGCAGCCAAGACCATCGATGCCGCGCACAAGGCCTTCCAGGCCTGGCGGATGGTGCCGGGGCCCAGGCGCGGCGAACTGGTGCGGCTGCTCGGCGAGGAACTGCGCGCGCATAAGGCCGAGCTTGGCCGGCTGGTCTCGATCGAGGTCGGCAAGATCCCGTCCGAGGGGCTCGGCGAAGTGCAGGAAATGATCGACATCTGCGATTTCGCCGTCGGCCTCTCCCGGCAGTTGTACGGCCTGACCATCGCCACCGAGCGTCCGGGCCATCGCATGATGGAAACCTGGCATCCACTCGGCGTCGTCGGCGTCATTTCCGCCTTCAATTTCCCGGTCGCTGTGTGGTCGTGGAACGCAGCACTGGCGCTCGTCTGCGGCGATGCTGTCGTGTGGAAGCCGTCGGAAAAGACACCGCTGACCGCACTTGCCTGCGAGGCTATCTTCAAACGTGCGGTCAAGCGTTTCGGCGCGGACGCGCCGCAGGGCCTGGCGCCGGTGCTGATCGGCGACCGTGCCGTCGGCGAGATCCTGGTCGATCACCCCAAAGTGCCGCTGGTTTCGGCTACCGGCTCGACCCGCATGGGCCGCGACGTCGGCCCGCGCCTGGCCAAGCGCTTTGCGCGCGCGGTGCTGGAGCTTGGCGGCAACAATGCCGGCATCGTCTGCCCGACAGCCGATCTCGACATGGCGCTGCGCGCGATTGCCTTTGGTGCGATGGGCACGGCGGGCCAGCGCTGCACGACGCTGCGGCGCCTGTTCGTGCATGACAGCGTCTACGACGCCCTGGTCCCACGTCTCAAGAAGGCTTTCGAGAGCGTCTCGGTCGGCAATCCGCTGGAGACCTCTTCGCTGGTCGGGCCGCTGATCGACAAGGCGGCCTTCGACGCCATGCAGAAGGCGCTGAAGGAAGCCGCCGCTCACGGTGGCAAGGTGACCGGCGGCGCAAGGGTCGAGAATGGTCACCCGAATGCCTATTACGTGCATCCGGCGCTCGTCGAAATGCCCAGGCAGGTCGCCCCGGTCACGGAAGAGACCTTCGCGCCGATCCTCTATGTGATGAAATATTCGGATTTCGACGCCGTACTCGACGAGCACAATGCGGTGGGCGCCGGCCTGTCGTCGTCGATCTTCACCCGCGACCTGCAGGAATCCGAGCGTTTCCTCGGTGTCGACGGCTCGGACTGCGGCATCGCCAATGTCAACATCGGCACCTCGGGCGCCGAGATCGGCGGCGCCTTTGGCGGCGAAAAGGAAACCGGCGGCGGCCGCGAGAGCGGCTCCGATGCGTGGAAGGCCTATATGCGGCGCGCCACCAACACGGTGAATTATTCCAAGGCGCTGCCGCTCGCCCAGGGCGTCTCGTTCGATATCGACTGACGGGGGGCCGGGGGTTGGGCATCGGCAGCGTTTGTGCCGGCAGCTTTCACGATAGGAATTTTTTCTTGACTTCGTGACCTCAGCTAGGGTACATATTCGTTCATGGTGCCTATTTGCGCCAGTGACCCGCCGCGCAGGCGGGTTTTTTCGTTTTCGTCAGCCAACGCGCCGGCGAAGGCTGCGAAGGAACCCGTTAACCCGAGTTCGTTGCCCTGGGCATCTCCGCCACGGGGATGCCCAACCGCTCAGTTGCCTGTCGGCTGGCCAAAAGCGGCGTCGAAAGCCGCATCGACGATGGACAGCTTGACGGCCTGGACGGTCATGTACTCCTGGTAGAAGGTGTTCGACACCCACATCACCGAATGGCCGCGCTGGCCGAGCCAGCCGATGCTGCCGAGATTCTCGGCAGCGCGCAGCTTGCGGGCAAGGTGAGTGCGCGACAGCTTGAGCCATTTGGCGAAATCGCCGATCGAAACCACGCTCGTCGCAATCCGCTCCAGGCCGGCATGATCGGGGTCGATGCCCGACATCAGCCAGTCCATGACGATGCCGCCATTGTTGAGCCAGATGAACAGGGAAAAGGTCTGGTTGGGTTCGCGCACCGGTGTGGAGGCAAGCAGGCCGTCCGCCACCAGGGGCTGCAGCTTGGCAACCATCTCGGGGTGCTCGATGAACCTGGCCAAGCGGTCATCGCCGTCGAGGCGATCCAGCGTCCGCAAATGGGCAAGGACCCAGCCGGTAAAAGTTTGCACGGTTGCCGCCGTCGGCTGCAAGGGGTGCGTACGGCCGTCGCCACCCGACACATACTCGGCAATATGGTAGTGCAGCATCTCCTTGATGAAAGCGTCCGCCGTGTTGCGGCTGGCCACCGCGTGCTGGTGCACGAATTCGATGAAACGCGATACCGTCAGCTCCTTGCGGCGGTCGTGCGGGTCGCGCCTGAAATGCATGGCAAGGCCGACATGGCCCATCAGCCAACGCTGCTGCGTGGCGAAAATCGAAGCCAGCCGCGGGCTGTCTTGATAAATCTGGATCAGGGCCAGCGACTGCTCCTGAACGCAGCGATGCAACGCCGGATGGCCGGCAATGTCTTCCAACTTCAGCGCCATCTCCTGGTGTTCCAGCTCAACTCCAAAGCGAGTTGCGCTCCAAATTTTTCAGCCTTCGGCAGCTGTGTCCAGAGGGTATCAAATAGCGAGGTTAGGCCCTGTCCGTGTAGCGACCGGTTCATGACGCCCGCGCCCCGAAAAGTTGCCGGAGGCGCCGTGCGATCATTGCGGCGTGCGATCAGCCGTTTGGCTGAGCAAACCCTGCTATGCGCCACCGCCCGTAGCGGCGAGAACCGGCAGGCCGAGAGGCATCATTCGACGCCTGGCAGGGCCGCCGACTTCGGGTGGTAGCGCAATTTCGTCAGCATTGCTCTTACGGGGCCGAGCCGGCCTAGCTTTGTCGCAAGCCGGCTTATACGGAGCAAGCTCAGATTAGCCGCAGACGCGGACCTGCTCGATCACCCTGTGGTGATGGCGCCAGTGCTTGACCAGTTCGATATGGCAGCGATGACGCCGGTGGTGGCGGCGATACTCGCCATCGTTATAGTCGCCATATTGCACGTTCTCGTCGTCATCATACTGGTTGTCGTAAATACGCCGGTCATAATGGCGGCGAACGACGATCTCGCCATTGTCGAACTGATCATCCGGTGAATACTGGTCGCCGTCGTCGGACTGGATAATCACGCTTTCGGCTTGCGTGGGTGCCACGACTGCCGCTGTAGCGGCGAATGCCAATACGGAAGCTAAAATCAATTTTTTCATCCGGTCCTCCTGCGAATTCAAGACATATCAACTCGTGGAAGAACCGCGCGTTCCACAGAAAATCTACACGCTTTGCGACGCCTGGGACATCAAACCGTTATCGGCGTCGGCCATGCGCTCCAGTTGGACAAAGGCCGTCAACGGCAGATGGTCGGATGCAACCCGCGAAAGCGGCGTGTCATGCGCGTCGACGGCGGCAATCATGCCGCGCCTGTTGGCCATGATGCGGTCGAGCGCCAGCAGCGGCAGGTTTGAGGGGAATGTGGGGACCGCCGGCGGCTGCGGGCCGAACGTCGCATGCAGCGTGTTGAGCGCGGAGCGGTTGCCGAGGCGCCATTCGTTGAGGTCGCCGAGCAGCAAGGTCGGCGTTTCGTCCGGGCTGTTCATCAGGTCGAGCACGACACGTGCCTGTTGGGAGCGCGAGCGGCGCAGCAGGCCAAGATGGGCGGCGATGATGCGCAGCGTCCGGCTTCCATCGAGGTCGATCTCCGCCACCACCGCGCCGCGCGGCTCCAGTCCCGGGAGCTTGATCTGATGCACGTCACGAACGACGCCCTTCTTGAACAGCAAGACATTGCCATGCCAGCCATGGCCCTTGCCGGTCGCGGAAATCGGCACCGGAACCAGGCCGGTTTCCCGCTCGAGCCGGGCCAGGTCGAGAAGCCCAACACGGTCGCCGAAGCGGTTGTCGGCTTCCTGCAAGGCAATGACATCCGGATCGATTTCGCGGATGACGCGGATGGTCCGCTCCGGGTCGAACTTCCTGTCGACGCCGATGCATTTGTGGACATTGTAGGAGGCAACCAGCGTGCCGGTGGTGGCCGTCGTCTTGTGTGCAGCGGCGTTTGCCTTCTGCATCCGGCGGTCACGGATGGATAAAAGCATACTTGCCGGGAGGCTGCGTCCGGTCATGCGCATCGTGTGCCTACCATGGCCGCTGCTTTCACCATGCACCCCAAATAGAATCTTTCAGTCTATGTTCCATGATTGGCATCAAACTATCCGTCTAACACGTCGTTTTGTTGAAGATGGGGTGAACTCATCCAAAGATAAGGCTAAACCCATCTAGAGATAAGGCGAACCGAGCCAAAGGGCCCGGTCGAACAATCTGATAAGAAACGGCCGGGCCCGCAACGCTTCCAGCGTGACCGGTACGGCCGTTTCGAGCGCCGACCGGATGCGCGCTTCGATCTCGCTGGCAAAGCCAGCGTCGAGGATCTCGAGGTCGATCTCAAAATTCAGCCGCAGCGACCGGGCGTCGAGATTGGACGAGCCGACATAGGCCCACACGCCGTCGATCGAAAGCAGCTTCGAATGGTCGAAAGGCCCCTCCGTGCGCCAGACGCGGCAATAGTGTTTCAGCACCTGGTCGAATTGCGCCGTCATCGCGCGGTCGACCAGGAAAAGGTTGTTCACAGCCGGCACGACGATGTCGATTTCGACACCTCGCCTGCCCGCGGTTATCAGCGCACTGATCAGTTCGCGGTCCGGCAGGAAATAAGGCGACATCAGGCGGATCGACTTGCGGGCGACGGAGAAGGCACCGATCAGCAGTTTGTGGTTGGTTTCGTTGCTGGCGTCCGGGCCGGACGCCACGGCCCGCACCAGCATCGGCACGCCGGGCGACGGCGACAGCGGGGCAATTCGCCAGTCATCACCCTTCAGCGCTTCGTTGGTGGCGAAACGCCAGTCCTCGGCGGCAATCGAGAAGAGGTCGGTGACGACCGGACCGGTCACCCGGAAATGCGTGTCCCTGGCGCTGTTGGAACCGGCAAACTCGGCGGAGAAGCCCTTGCGGATGTTCATGCCGCCGGTGAAGGCGACCATGCCGTCGACCACGAGGATCTTCCTGTGGGTCCTGAGATTGGCGTAGGGCAGGCGCAGGCCCATGACGATGTTGCCGTTGAAGACATCGGCGGGAATGTTGGCCTCGCGTAGATGCCCAAGGATGCTCGGTACGGAGTAGCGGGCGCCGACGGCGTCGATCAGCACGCGGACGGTGACGCCGCGCCGGACGGCGCCGGCCAGCGCTTCGACGAAGAGCAGGCCGACGGCATCATTGTCGAAAATATAGGTCTCAAGCAGGATGCCGCGCTCAGCGCCATCGATCGCCGCGCACATAGCGGCATAGGCCTCGTCGCCGGTCTCCAGCACCTCTATGGCATTTCCCGGCGTGAGTGCGCGCCGCGCCACCCTGTCGCCCAGTGTTCTCAAGCCGGTGAATCGCGGCCCGTATCGCTCGACGATCAGGGCCTCTTCGGCGGCGATGTCGCGCTCATGCTTGGCGGACACCGGGTCGCCGGCAAGCGGACGCTGCGCGGTGATCGTGGCACGACGGATGCGGTTGATACCGGCGACGGCATAGATCAGCACGCCGAGGATCGGCGACAGCACCATCACGCCGACCCAGCCGGTAGCGGCGCGGACATCCTCCTTGGTCATGACGGCGTGAACGATGCCGACGGTCGCCATCACCACGGAGATGACCGCGAGAATTTGGGGCCAGTGAGTCGCCAGGGTCTCCAACATGGCCGAGACTATCCAGCGAGCGATTGCAGAAGGCAATGCGGCCGGTCTCCCGGCCTGACCGCGGCGTTCGACCGTATGGTTGCGTTAAGCGCGCGTTGAGAGGAAGCGGGTCAGTCCGCGACCAATGGGCGTTTTCCGGAGCAGGGTCGCCGCCGATGACCTAATTCTCGACGCGGCACCTCGTGGAACCGTCCGAAATAGCGATCCGACCGCGGCTTCGGCCGCCAATAGCCAGTGTGATTCTGGCTGCATCGGCCAGCGGGCGTTCGTTTTCTTGTGCTTTCCCACACGTGGCGGCGTCAGGGTACAACCGCAGCGGGTCGATATCTATGTGCCATTTTTGCTACATCCCGCGGCTCTTCTGATCTGAATCGCCTTTTTAGTGGCAGCTAAACCAATAATCGCTCACAGATTTCATGAATCTGTGAATAATCCATCGACGGACAGGCCTTGGCTTGGCTATAGCGCTCAAGAATAGGGGCGCTGGGGAAACGTTAGGGTGGGTTTTATGAACACGACAAGCATGTCGACCATAGGCAAGCGCCTTGGTCTTTTGATGGCGGCCACCATGCTGACCTGCGGGGGCGCTCATGCGCTCACGCTCAAGGAGGCGATGGCCGTCGCGGTGGAATCCAATCCCGAGATTGGACAGGCAATCGAAAACCGCGAAGCAATCGAGTTCGAGTTGCGGCAGGCCAAGGGCCTCTATCTTCCCAGTGTCGATGTCGAGGCATCGGCCGGCGTTCGCCGGCTCGACAATCCATCCCGGCGCTCGCTTTCCATCGAAGACGACGCGCTCTATCCGGCTGAAACGGATCTTACCGTTTCGCAGACGCTTTATGACAGCGGCGCAAGGCGGGCCGAATTGAACCGTCAGGCATCGCGCGTCGACGGCGCTTCATTCCGTGTGCTGGAACGGTCCGAATTCATCGGGCTGTCCGTTGTCCAGGACTATCTGGAGTACATGCTGCAGGCTTCGATCGTTGTCGAAGCGAAGAAAAATCTCGGCTTCCACCAGGGCATTCTCGGCGACATCCGGCAAGGCATCTCGGGCGGCGCGCTGAACGAGGCCGACCGGCAACAGGCCGAGGAACGGCTGTTCGCCGCCAAGGCGCGCATGCAGGAGGCGACCGAGGAACTGGAAGCGGCCAAGATCCGCTTCTTCAAGACCGTCGGAAAGCCACTGACCAGTCCTTCGAGGCCGGGCGATGTTTCGGCCGCGCTCCCGCGCTCGCTTGACGAAGCAATAGGGTTGGCGCGGGAAAGCAATCCGCGCGTGCACATGGCCAACAGCGACATCGACGCGGCGGCTTCCCTCGTGGATGCCGCGCGGGCAAAATTTGGCCCCTCCATCATCGCTGAAGGTCGCGCCCGGGCGGGAGCCGACATTGACGGCGACGATGGCGACACCACCGACCTGCAGGCGCGTGTGGTCCTGCGCTGGAATCTCTATCGCGGTGGTATCGACAAGGCCAACGAGCAGGAGCAGATCCGCCGCACAAGCGAACAGCGTCTGGCCTTGCATCAGGTCCAGCGCGAAATCGAGGAGGCCGTTCGCACGTCATGGGATCGCCGTTTCCGGCAAGCCGATCTGGCAAAGACCCTGAGGCAGCAAGCCGCCGCCAGTGAGAAGCTGGTCGCTTCCTATCGCGAGCAGTTCAAAGTCGGACAGCGTTCGCTGCTCGACGTGCTGGATGCGCAGAATACGCGGTTCAACACCGCAACGCTGGCTGATACCTCGTCCTATGCATCGCTGTTTGCCCAGTACCGGCTTCTGGCTGCGACCGGACAGTTGCTGAAAACGATGAACCTTCAGCCGGCGAAACAAGCGACGGCCTATGCGCGAACGGAGTTTGCGGCACCGGAAACCGCGGACACTGAAACCTATGCGCGGACGCCGTCGGAGCAGAAGAACGACCTGCCTTTCGACATCCTCGCCCCGGTGAGGAAGAAATAAGACGACGCAAGGTCCAGCGAGAGTCCCGACGGGCAGATCGTGAACCAGCAACCAAACATTCTCTCCCCCAAGGAGGCGTTCAAGGCCTGCTTCTCAGCCGTTGCCGGATATCTCGGCAGGCCGAGCGCGGAGACGGTGCTGTTTGCCGGCGTGCCGCTCTCGGACACGCGAATTGAAGTCGACGACATCCGGCACCTTGCCGAGCGTATCGGCATGGAAGTCACCGAGTTCAGCCACCGCGACTTTCTCAGGGGCCGCATCGACCTGCCCGCCATCGTCTTTCGCGTCAGCCAGTTGCCGGTTGCCCTGCTCGCTCAAACCGAAGACGGTGGCTATATCACCGCGCCCCAGGAAGACGGCCGCACCGCGATCGGCAGATCGGAACTCGCCGCCAGCTATATCAGCGGCGGAGCGTCCTTCTCGATCACCTATGCCAACGCCGCCGAGGGCATGTCGGTCGGCTCGGCAGCCAAGATCGAGCGAAGACACTGGCTTACCGGAACGATGGGCGCTTTCTGGCGCACCTATTCGAAGGTCGTTCTGGCGGCGGTGTTCATCAACGTCCTGGCCATAGCCTCGCCCATCTTCACGATGAACGTCTACGACAGGATCCTGCCGAACAAGGCAGTATCGACACTGTGGGTTCTGGCGATCGGCATTGGCGCCGTCATCCTGTTCGATCTGCTTTTGAAGACGGCCAGGGCTTCCCTCATCGATTATGCCGGGCGCAAGGCGGATCTTCGGATATCCTATCTTCTGTTCGAGAAAGTGCTGAACTCGTCGCTGTCGGCGCGTCCCGGTTCGACCGGCGAATACGCAAACAGGGTCACCCAATATGAGTTCGTCAGGGAGTTCTTCACCTCGAATACCATCAGCGTGTTCATCGACACGGCATTCGTCTTCGTCTTTCTCCTTGTCATCTATGCGATAGGCGGCTGGCTGGTGATCATACCGGCGCTGGCCTTCGTGCTGTCGGTCATCGTCGGCTTGATCACCCAGCGCCGCATCGGCAAGCGCGTCGCCGCCTCGATGAACGAAGCTTCGCAACGCCAGGCCCTGCTGGTCGAATCCATCTCCACGCTGGAGACCATCAAGTCACTGCGCGCCGAGGCGTATCTGCTGCGAAAATGGGGAGAGCACTCCAAGAACGCCGCCAACACATCCGAGAAGATCAAGCAACTTTCGGCGGCCGCGGGCAACATAACCCAGTCCATACAACAGCTGGTGACCGTCGCCCTGGTCGTGGCTGGCGCTTATGCCTTCTCGGAAGGGCATGTTTCGACAGGAGCAATCATAGGGACGGTGATGCTGGCGAGCAGGGCCGTGGCTCCGCTCGGCCAGATCGCCATCACGCTGTCCAGGTTCCGCCAGGCCATGCTCTCGTTGAGAATGGTGAACTCGATCATGGCTCAGCCGGAAGACAGACCGGACACGGTGGGGTTCGTCAACCGCCCCATTCGCAACGGGGCGATGGTGTTCAGAAACGTAGGGTTCGTCTATCCCGGCACGGAAAACGAGGTTTTGACCGGCCTGAATTTCTCGGTGAAGCCGGGTGAACGGATCGGCATCATCGGCCGCATAGGATCGGGAAAGACGACGATGGGTCGGCTGATCGGCCGGCTTTTCCTGCCGACCTCCGGCGAGTTGCTGCTGGATGGGATCGATATTCGCCAGTATCACCCGTCCGAGGTTCGCGCCGCGGTCGGCATCGTTGCGCAGGCTGGCGACCTGTTCTCGGGCACGATCAAGGAAAACCTCCTGATGGCATGCCCCGAGGCTAGCGATGAGCAGATCATCGAAGCCGCGAAGGCCGCCGGCGTCGACGAGTTCGTCTCGCGCCACCCGCGCGGCTACGACATGAATGTCGGCGAGCGCGGCACCAATCTTTCCGGCGGCCAGAGGCAGACGGTGGCGATCGCGCGCCTGCTTTTGACCAAACCGAAAATCGTCTTTCTGGATGAACCATCGGGCTCGATGGATCTCGCATCGGAACGCCAGTTGATAAAGCAACTCAAAGTCGCCTTTGACCGCGACACGACGCTGATCGTCTCCACACATCGCTTCAGCATGCTTGAACTGGCCGACCGCCTGATCGTTATCGAGCGGGGCAAGATCGTTGCCGACGGACCGAAGGACCAAGTCATACAGGCGTTGCAGAAAACAAGCGCCTGATAAAACAAATAGTAATGCATACAATGCGTTGGGGCGTGGGAAATGCTTGCCAGGGAAGATCGACCGCCGCTCTTTGCGTCGGCGTCCATATTCATCATAGGAGCGCTCTTTGTCGTTTTTGTCGCCTGGGCATCCTTTGCCGAAGTCGATGAGATCGCACGCGGCGACGGCAAGGTCATACCCGCTTCCAAGACCCAGATCATTCAGGCGAGTGAAGCCGGTGTCGTTCAGGAGATCGCCGTGACGATCGGCCAGATCGTCAAGAAGAACGATCTCATCATCCGCCTGGACAACACGCTCAACACGTCCAGTCTGGGCGAGCAGCAGGCCAAGGCGCGCGCGCTGGAAGTGCGCATAGCAAGGCTGAAATACGAACAGGGCGGCAATCTCTCGGGCCCATTTCCGTGTCCCCAGGACATTCAGTCGATCGCTCCGCAAATCTGCGACAACGAACAGAAGCTGCTCATCGCCCGACGCGGGAATTTCGACAACAAGCTATCCGTGCTCAAGTCGCGCCTCGATCAGCGCGAGAAGGAACTGGCCGAGGCGATCGCCAATTCCGACCGTCTGACCAAGAACCTGGCCGTCAGCGACCAGGAGGCAAAACTGGTCGACGCGATGGTCAAGAAAGGCCTGATGGCAAGGACCGAGCAGCTCCGGGTAGAGCGCGAACAGACCGAACTCAACGGTCAGTTGAACCTGGCGGGCGAGACCATCAAGAAGGGCAAGGCGGCGATCACGGAAGCCCAGCTTCAGGTCGAAGAACTCGGCCTGCAACTGCAGCAGGAGGCATTGGACGACCTCACCCAGGCGCTGGCGGACCTTTCAGTGGTGGATGAAACCATAAGGGGGGCGACCGACAAGGTGGCGCGCACCGATATCCGGTCTCCGGTGGACGGCATCGTCAACACGCTGGAGCTGAACACGGTCGGCGCCTTCGTCCAGCCTGGGGCCGTCGTGGCCGGCATCGTGCCAACCTCCGAGACTTTGCTGGTGGAGGCGCGGGTCTCGCCACGGGATGTCGCCTTCATCCGCCCCGACCAGGAAGCGCTTATCAAAGTCACCGCCTATGATTTCTCGATCTTCGGCGGCATCGAAGGCAAGGTCTCGAACATCACGGCCGACAGCCTGGTCGATCAGAAGACAGGGGAACCCTATTATCAGGTGCGCGTGTCGACGGACAAATCGACACTTCAGAGAGACGGCAAGGCCTATTCGATCATCCCCGGCATGATCTGTTCAGTCGACATCAAGACCGGGCGCAAGACGATCCTGCACTATCTCCTGAAGCCGATCAACAAGGCGCGTGAGGAGGCGATGAGTGAGCGGTAGCGCCAGCCTTCATCATGCCGATGGCGAGCGGCTGCTTCCCGCGGTCACGGCCGAGGATTTTGGGCTGGAATTTCGGGTCGTGGCGCGTGGCGGCATACGGCGCGGCATCCGTTTGGAACGGGCATTCTGGGTCTCGCTGAAACAGATGGCCGAACGCAGGAAATGCACGATCGGCATGCTCATCGACGAGATCGCCGAAAGCCAGGCACAGACAGGCAATCTGACATCCGCGATCCGCGTGGCCTGCATGCGTGGATTGGCGGACGAAAACCTGACGTTGCGAAGGCTTGCGTCGATCAATACCATCAACGCCATACTGATCGCTTGCCCGTCACCGGCCTTTGCCTTGGCGTCGTCGAAGAAGATCCTGACGTTCAACGCGCCGTTCCAGCAGCTGGTCAAGCGTCAACTGCCGATCGCTCCGAGCGATGATGCGCGCAACGACCTCAAGCTGGCGCTGGACCTCAATGTGGCGGATATCTTCGCGCGCCTCGATGCCAATGGCGAAACGCCGGTGGCCACCGGCTTTGTCATCGGCGCCGGTGAGCGTCGATACCGGGGTCAGTTGAATGCGGTGCGGGCCCCGGTGC
The DNA here is from genome assembly GCF_040317725.1 of Mesorhizobium sp. M1396. Taxonomy (NCBI): domain Bacteria; kingdom Pseudomonadati; phylum Pseudomonadota; class Alphaproteobacteria; order Hyphomicrobiales; family Phyllobacteriaceae; genus Mesorhizobium; species Mesorhizobium sp. M1396. The sequence continues at coordinate 150,396 of NZ_JAMYLA010000010.1, forward strand.
TCGAGCCGGAATTGCTGATGGCGTTCGTCTTCGGCGGGTGAATACACCGCAAGATCTTGGTGGAAACCTATGGCTGAAAACCTTCGCCAGGCGCGACGGTGGCGAAACCGCCCTTGATGTCGGCCATCTGGGCTCCGCCCGGTCTGGAGCCGTGGATCCAGGCCCGGTCCGTGCTGAACGAATAGAGCGGAACGTAGTCCGGGAGATCGCTGTCGCGCACAACGGTGTTGCTGAGACTGTCGAGAATGAAGGTGCCGCTGCCCGTGCTCACCGACAGCACCGCGTGAAAGAAGCCTCGCTTGCGGTCCTGGAGAACGACCAGCGCCATGCTTCGCGTCGGGATGCCGGCCCTCAGCAGGGCCGTCATCTTGAGGATGGCGAAATCCTCGCAGTCGCCGGCCCGCCGTTCGAGAATTTCCGACGGCGTCGCCCAATAGTCGAGCTTGCCGTAGACGACGCTGTCTTTCCTGTAGGCGATCAGGCGATTTACGCTGCTGTTGACGAAGGACAGTTTCTCGCTGAAGCCCTTGCCTTGGGCGGCGGAGACCATTCCGGCAAAAGCCGCGCTCTTGCGCTCGCAGTCGCTGCCCGCCGAGCAGGCGGTGATTGCCCGGTAGACCGGTGCCCAGCGCGCCGCGACGGGAAAGTTGCGCATCGACAAGGCAACCGAACCGAATACGCCCGGGATGATCGACGCCGTCTGCACCGGATCTATCCCGGCTCGCGCCATGGACGGGCTGTCGCCATGATCGGCAACCGCCGGGCCATAGCTGCCGAACATCATGCCGATCCGGTAAGGGGCAGCAAGCTGCCAGGGCTGAGACCTCGCCAGCGACACGCCGCCGAGGCAGGGCGGCGTCTGGACCCTTTCCAGGGGCGCGCCGGGTGCGGCGGCATCGCTGGAAACGGCGTTCGCGAATGATGGCCCTGCCAGGCCGACAAGCCCGATCGCCAGCAGGAGCACCTTGAGCCCGGTTTTTCCCAGAGCTGAGTTTTCTTTTTTCATGACGCCCACCTTTGACTGTGGACGCTACCAATCTTGTCTCAAATTATTGGAAAGGAAGGTAGATAACTTTCCCCCAAATCACTTCATCTGTTTTGTGTAAAATTTTATACAAATTTATACTTCTATTTACCAAAGAATCGCGGCTCGCCTCCATCCTTTCGACTCCCGCGAACCGCAATATATATCAGGTTATATTGTTGTAGTTTACCACGTATAAAAAATGCCGAATCATGCATATCGGAATATATGAAATAGATTGCAGGGCTGTTGCAAAGCAGAGGTGGCCACTGTCTCTTTCCGGGAAATGACGGAGGGGTTTCAGCAATGACCACCAATATCGATTTGGACAGCTTTTCGGGTTCCATGGACGAGCATTCCGCGTCCGGTGAACACAACAGTCAGACATCGCCGGCAGAGATGCGGGTCGCACAAGCGACGCAGCAGCCCGCACCGGCAGCGTCCGAACCGGTGCCGGTCGATGTCGGCGGAGCGCCCGTCAAGCCGGAAGCGCCCGCGACGGCAAACGCACCCGCGGCTCCGCACGAATATGTGGCTGACGCTGGCAACGTCGTAAAACTTCCGCCCGACGTTTCCATCGACAACATCAAGGTCGACGGCAACAACCTTGTGCTCGAACAGGCCGACGGCTCGGTGATCGTGATCAAGGACGGCGCCTTGCACGTGCCGACCTTCATCATTGGCGACGTCGAGGTGCCGCGCGTTGCCTTGCTGGCAGCGCTGGAAGCAAGCCATGTCGACGTCGCCATACGCCCCCACGGGTCCAAATAGGCCCGCCCCGGCCGGTGGCATTAAAGCCCGGGCCGCGCCAAAAGCGGCCCCCCCCGCGCGCTCGGCCCCCCGG